>JAZSAO010000371.1:0-2588 GCA_045601945.1 Faecousia sp.
TCATCATTCTGTGATTGCGTATGTATACTTGCATATAGTACGTCTCACTATAATATTACCAAAAATGCCCTTTCCACACATCGTACTTTAGTGCAAACTTTTGCAAAAAAAGTGCTGCCCTGTTCGGACAGCACTTTTTGAAAGAACTATTCTGTTTTTTGATTGTTAATGACAAGCCCGCTTTCCCTTGCCCGAACGGCTAATTCTGTTCGGTTTCGGAACCCGGTTTTGTCTCGCATAGACTGGATATGTTGTTTCACGGTTCTAAGGGACATGAAGAGCTTTTCTGCAATCGCAGCATCGGTTTCACCGGCGACCACAAGGCGTAATACTTCTATTTCCCGCTCTGTAAATTTCTCGCTGAGTACATTTCCTAATTTTAAGCTTGGGGTGCTATCGGGATAGATGCTCTCTCCCGCCATGGTGCGATCCATGACAGTGAGGATCTCTTCCGCAGAAGCGGACTTGTACCAGAAGCTCTCTACGCCTGCGGACCGCGCACGGTCGATGAAGCTACATTCCGGCTGGCTGGTAATAATGATGATCTTAATATGAGGGAAACGTGCCTTGATCTTCTCCGCGGCCTCCAAGCCACTGATATTCATGGCGGTACATACATCCATTAGGATCAGATCGATCTGATTGGTCATGCAGTAAAACTCTGCAATGGCGGCACTTTCGATGGTATGGACAACCTGATAGCCACTGTTTCCTGTGACAAAGATCTCCAGCAGCTTTTGCGCCATAGGATCATCTTCTACGATCATAACATTGGTCATGTATATCACTCCCTTCGTCCGGATATGGTCAGGACAAATTCCGGTAAGCTTTCAACAGTCATCTGCGCGCCTATGCTCTCTGCCTTATGTCGGAGGGAACCCAAACCGCCACCTTCTATGATGGTTCGTTTTGGCTTAACACCGTCGTTGGTGAATCGCATGATCCACCGAGATGTATTTTCTTCCAGATCAATGAACAAAGTTTTAGCATCCCCGTGAAATACTGCGTTGGTCAATGCCTCAGAGGCGGCGACTAAAAAGAATTGACGATATTCGTTTTCTGATGGTAGATCCCCGCGGATAACAAGCTTCACGCCGGCGGATTTTGCGGCTTTTTCTAATATTTGTAGAGGATCTTCTGCTTTCTTAGATTCCATTTCCTTGCGAAGCATAGCAATATTTCTACGCCAGATAGCAAGGGGCGGTTCCTGACTGTCGGGATCTACCAGATATCGACGAGCAGCAAGGAGTGCCTGTCCCAATTCACCATGGATCCGAACCTTCGTCTCCAGACGTTCCTTGCTACGGGCAAGCTCGTCAACATTCTCCCCGTATTTACGCAGACGCAAATTCAGGGCCGCAAGATCCAAGTTCTTATCACGAAGCTCATCGGTCAAATCCTGCTGTAAGGTGGTATCTGCTGCTGTGATTTGCATAAAGCCGTCTAACTTTTCACGGGAGAAGGTCCATACGCTCCCGTCCGGCAAACGGAAATTGGGGTAACTTCCATAGGACAATCTCTGCACATCGTCTCTTACTTCCCCACCGCTGAGGATCTGCCAAAACAGTTGTGCATTTTGCAGATCTCTTCCTACGATCCTATGGCATAGATCATTCATGCGACTATTGGATAGGATCAATCTGCCTCCCTCTACATAAAAGCAAAGTCCTGAGGCTATTTGATCCACGCCTTCTCGGATGGAAGAATGGGTGATCGTATGATTGCGAAACCGTTGATCCTCCAGCAATAAATAGCCGTCATATATGCCGGCAATGAGAATCAATATGATCGGGAGCATCAGGGGGCTCATTGCATAGCCATAGGGATAAAGCAGGGATTTGTAAATGGCGCAGATTTGCTCTGGCTTCTGCGATATAAATGATCATGGGTACTGCACAAATCAGAATGGAAAGTGGCAGCAAAACTTTTGGAAGGAGTTTTTCTCTACGAAAGGTGGGAATCAGTAGGTAGCCGCCCATACACATAAGGAGAAACAGGCACACGATTACCACACAGCGCAGAGGCATGGAAATATCGTAATAGCTGATCATTCGATGCCACCTCCCTGTTCGATCACGAGGTTGATTACCACGTCATTATCCATGATCTCGTAGTGGAAAGTACCGTATGATAGGGGGATATCTTTGATGGTTGCGCGGTCAATTTCCCGGGTGCAGCCCATTTGGATATTCATAGATATCTTTCTGTGGGAGCAGGTCATATTCACCATTAAAGCAGTCATTTCGTTTAGATAGTGTTCTACCAGATATTCGTAAAAATCATAGGCAGCTACAATGTGTTCTAAACCCATGGATCCTTCGCATTGGCTATTGAAAAAAGTGAATACTTCTGCAAGGTTTAGGTTGTCCATAGATTCGCGGATACAATATTCTAACTCCCGAGTATGGATAATGCCATTATCCTCTCCGATAAGAAGTAGGTTGCCCCGTCGTTTGATGAAGGATCCAAGAACACAGACTTTAGCAATGAGATTACGGCTGTTGGTTCCATCATTTTCGATTTGACGGAGAAGTTCATCTGCCTTAATGAGTTGTGGCTCAACCTCTCGGGTAATTCGGTCATATAGG
>JAZSAO010000372.1:0-7967 GCA_045601945.1 Faecousia sp.
TAACCATTTTATCAAGAAACAGTATTATTAGCCCTATTCTACTCTTCCTATAGGAGAAAGTGGTGTAGAAATTGTGAACAATCTTGACTTTTTAATGTTTTTTATCTAAAATAAAATGGATTAAGAGGAAATTATAAAACCACAGAAAGAAAAGAGGAAAAATATGATCAGACATATCGTTATGTGGAAATTCAGAGAGGATGCAGATCCAACGGAATTTTTGAGAGGGCTGGCTGCTTTGGAGGGGCAAATTCCCCAGATACGCCATATGGAGATCCATCGGAGTACCGTACAAAAAGCCGACTATGATGCAATTTTAATCTCCGACTTTGATTCGTTGGAGGATGTAGATACATATAAGAAGGATCCCCGTCACGTGGCGGTGTCCAATCACTGTAAGTCGATCCGTATTGCCAGAAGTGCTATTGACTTTGAGATCTGAGCCATGAGACAATGGTGTGTATATATCCTCCGATGCAAGGATGATACCCTGTATACCGGCAGTACAGATGATTTTCCAAAGCGTTTAGAGGCTCACCGACAAGGAAAGGGCGCTAAGTACACGCGAGGACGGAGCCCTCTGGAACCGGTGTATTTGGAAGATTGCCCCGATCGATCCACCGCGCTGAAACGGGAATACGCCGTGAAACAGCTTTCGAGACAGGAAAAATTGAAACTCATCGAAGCTTGGAAAAAAGAATAGTGAGAATTGGAAATATTTTGATAATAATTCTTGTTTTTATCTTGATTTTTCCAAAGGATTATGATATACTTAGAAACATAGAAAAGGTGTCTTGGGACGAAGCATATTCTGCGTGCAAGACATCATTATAAAAGGAGTGTGTATTGTGTATATTACTGAAGATATTTTTTATATCGGAGTCAATGACCATAAAGTTGACCTTTTTGAAGGACAGTATCAGGTCCCCAACGGCATGGCCTATAATTCCTATGTGATCCGTGATGAAAAGATTGCTGTTTTAGATACCGTGGATCAGGGCTTCGGCAGAGAGTGGCTGGATAATTTGGCTCGCGTATTAGAAGGCAGAGAGCCTGATTATCTGGTGATCCACCACATGGAGCCGGACCATGCAGGCAATATCGGCTTATTCGCCCAAACCTATCCCAATGCTACCATTGTTTCCAATGCCAAGGCCTTTGTGATGATGGACAATTTCTTCCCCGGACAGTTAAAGGGAGCGCGTCTCACGATGCAAGAAGGCAGCACCCTGTCTCTGGGCAAGCACAACTTGGTCTTCGTTTCCGCACCCATGGTACACTGGCCTGAGGTCATGGTTAGCTATGAGACTACAGAAAAGATTCTGTTCTCTGCTGATGCGTTCGGTAAGTTTGGTGCTCTGGATGCAGAAGAACCTTGGGATGACGAGGCTCGTCGTTATTACATAGGTATCGTTGGCAAGTACGGCCCTCAGGCCATGGCTTTGCTGAAGAAGGCGGCAGATCTGGATATCGCTATGATCTGTGCAACCCACGGCCCCGTTCTCAAGGAAAATTTGGGACACTATATTGGAAAGTACCTGACTTGGGCATCCTATGCAGTAGAGGACGAGGGCATTGTCATTGCTTACAGTTCCATCTACGGCAACACCAAGAAGGCCGCCGAACTTCTGGAAGAGAAACTCCGTGGCAAAGGCGTAACTGTGGTCAGCTATGATCTGGCTCGTGCAGATATGGCGCAGGTGGTTGCGGAGGCATTCCGCTACAGCAAGCTGGTCCTTGCGGCTCCCACTTATAACGGAGAGGTCTTCCCCCATATGCGTACTTTCCTTGCCGCTCTGGTAGAGCGGAACTTCCGCAATCGCACCGTAGGCTTGATCGAAAACGGCTCATGGGCCCCCCGTTCTGCTAAGGTCATGCAGGAATTGCTGGAAAAGGCGAAGGATCTGACCTATTGCAATACCGTAGTTACCGTTCGTTCCGCCCTCAATGAGGACAGCAGAGCCAAGATCGATGCTCTGGCTGAGGAACTGGCATAAATAATTCCATTAAAGGAGAAATAATATGATTTGCTATCATCACGAACACAGCCATGGTCACGACCACGACCATGACCATCACCATCACGACCACGATCATGAACATCATCACTGCCATGAAGGCGGTTGCGGAAGCTGCACTGCCTGCGATCCCATGCAGGAGACATTGGCTCTTATGGATTACATGGTAAAGCATAACACCGCCCATGCCAATGAACTGGCTCAACTTGCCAAGAAGTTAGAGGAACTGGGCAATGGTGTAGCTGCACAGCAGGTTATGGCCGCTGTCAGTGAATTTGAGAAGGGCAATCTGCGTCTGTCCGCAGTGCTGGCCTCTCTGAAGTAAGGAGGAAAGTCTATGTGTCTTTCTACCGTATATCGGGATAAAGTCTCCCCGGAGGCCATTGTTCTGTCCAACGTGACTCGTATCGAGTGCAAGGAGGACATGGTGATCCTCACCGATCTGCTGGAACGGCAGGTGGCCATTCAGGGCACTCTTGTTATGGCAAACCTCATTGACGGCGTAGCGATTGTCCACGAAAACTGATCTTTGTAGGGGATGCAGAAAGGAGACCGAAAATGAAAGTCCGAATTTTCGCGCTTTGCCTTCTTTTTTGTTTCCTAACTGCCTGTTCGAACGGGCAGACCGACTATAAATCACGGATACAGGATACCCGAGAGGATCTGATGTCCTACTTTGAAAGCTACAAGGAGCCTTTGGAGGAACTGTCTGAGGAATTGTTGCAGATCCTGCTCCAAGAGGAGGCTCATAGTATCAACGTAGATGTGGAAAATCATCAGTTGGTGGTGTTTACGGATACGGACCCAAGTAGCTATTACAGTGATGACAGGAGGGAAGTTTCTCCCCGCCTTGCGGAACTGTTAGCCGCTGCGGAGATCGGAGATTCTCCCATAGAGACTGTGAGTGTGTCTTTGGGGGGAACGACTTCTTACTATTCTTCCTATTTTGAATCCCGTCACTGCACGTACTCTCTTTCCGTCCGGGATGGAGACGATTGGGTGTACAATTTTGAATTGGTCTATACAGAAGATCCCTATTCAGAGATCACTGTTCCGGAAATCGTAGAGGCTCTGGAGGAACACTGGTATCTGGTAAACCATTACTGGTACTGAGATCCCAACCCAAAATAGAAGATCGGCTTGCACTGTCCAAGGACGGTGTAAGCCGATTTTTGATGTTACGATCTTATTTGCAAACAGGAAAAGTCCCCGCTGTAGCGTCGCTACAGTGAGGACTATGTTCCTGTTGGTAGGGGGCGAGAAAAAGATCGAGGGGATTAGATTTCTTCGAACTCTACGAAGTCTTCCATATCGTCCTGGATTTCTTCTGCTGCGTCTTCCAGTTCTTCGATTTCGTCTTCTACGAAGTCCTCCAGATCATCAATTTCGCACTTATTGCAGCCCAGCTTTTCCTTGATATCATCCCAGAAGTGGAGAACAGCAAGAACTGCACCGCCGATGGCAACAATAACGCCGATGAAAGTCAGGATCTTACCCAGAATGCCCTTCTTTGTTTCCATAAGATAACCTCCATTTTTATAGCTGCAGACCACGGATCGCGGTAGGAAACCGCAGGACCGAATGATCTTTATGCTACTATTTTACATCTATTATATTATACCCTTTTTGAAAATAATGCAACTGTTTTTTTAAAATTTTACAACTTTTTTTCAGAAAAATTTTCTTGGTGCCACAATATATGCTTTTTTTGATCTGTCAGGGACACATCATAGACGTAATTTCCCATGAGACAGCAAAAAGGGTGTCCCCTCCTGAGAGGGAACACCCGATGTGTGGCAGGACGAGTTAAATGGTCAGGTTGATTTCTCGATCTCCTTCTCGAATGGTAAAATCTTCGCTGACCAACAGACCGTCTCGTTTACAGGCTTGCGTCAGTGATTCCATCTCCACTGTAAGATCCAACAGATCGTTTTCGAAAATAGCGGCGTGTTGCTTTTCCATGGCAGTCTTGATCTCGCCTAAGCAGGACATGACTTTTACCGTGGTTTGTTCTGTCGCCATACCGGCCTCCTCTAAACGGAGGTATTTCAGGAGAATATTACCCAGCGTGGGAAGATAATAGTTGAAAAACTGGCGTACCATGGGAATGTCTTCTGGCTGTTGTTGAAGAGCCAATAGGATCTTCTCGCTTTCGGTACAGATGTCTTCCCCTCGCTTCTTTACATTCAGGTTTTGTACTCGATAGATCAACCGGCGTAACTCTGTCAGATGATCTCTCCCTTTGTTCAGAATCCGCCTTGCTTCCGGGGACAGATCGGAAGGCGGGATCGCCTTTGGCTCTTGTTTGGTAGTGTTTTGTGAGGTCTGATTTTCTTTGGGGCGGTTGGATTTTTGTTCTCGATCGCCTTGTGTTTGATACCCTTGGTGGGTGTTTCCCGGCTGCTGATAATTGGTATGTTGTTTGGCGGGATCCCATGTTCCGCCTTGCTGTGTACCGTCTTTGGCGGAACGATTGGACTTTTGATCCTTAGATCTGGTACTGAAATAGATCACCAAGGCGATCAATGCGATCACGCCTACTACACCGAGCCCCAGAAAAATACTCAGGATACGAGCCAAGGCGGGAAGGATCCGACCTGTAAGGACAACGCCGCCGATAATGGCAAGGGCAATGATCCAACCGTTGTTGGATTTGTTACTATGACCCATCTATTCCACCTCTGATGTTTCTGTGTTCATAAGTTTGGGGCGGTTAATTCCCGGCGCTTGTGCCGCCGGATTCTCCCAGAAGTTTTTGTCGCAGTTGGGCTTCAATCTGTGCGATTTCGATCTCTGCGGCAGCGCGCTTTTGGCGACCTTCCGCCTGGATTTGAAGAACTTCGTCCAAAGTGCTGATCAGCTGTTCATTGGTATAGCGAATGGTTTCCATATCTACGATGCCCCGTTCGCTTTCCTTGGCGATTTCCACGGTGCCCATTTTCAGGGTCTCTGCATTTTTCTTCAGCAGGGCATTGGTCATATCGGTAACTTCCTGCTGTGCCATGAGGGCTTGTCTGGAGTGTTCCATGCCCAATGCCAGAACCATCTGGTTCTTCCAAAGGGGGATGGTGTTGTTTAGAGTAGATTGGATTTTCTCTGCCAGAAGGGCATGGTTGTTTTGCAGGAGACGGATTTGGGGTGCCATCTGGATACTGATGGTACGAGTCAGCTGGAGGTCGTGGAGTTTCTTTTCAAAACGATTACACAGGGCCTCAAAATCATTGGCAGCTTGGGCATCGTGGGCCAAACCGGAGGTTCTGGCCTTTTCCTGCAGTTGCACCAAGGTTGTGGCTCGTTCAGATGCCAGTTTCTTCTTGCCTGCGAGGATGTACATGGTCAGTTCCTTAAAGTAGGTCAGGTTGGATTCGTACATCTTATCAAAAACCACTACGTCCGTCATGAGACGGTTCTGGTGATTTTCTAACTGGTCGACGATACCGGTAATGTTTTTTTCTACATCGGTATAGCGTGTTCTCATGCGGGAAAGCTTGTTGCCGGTCTTCTTAAAGAAACCGAGGAAACCGCCTTCCTCCTCATCAGCAGAAAAGCCTTTCAGTTCAGTGATCAGATCCGTGATCATTTCACCGGTCTGCCCCAATTCCTTGGTCTTGACACCGGCAAGAACGGAGTCAGAGAAGGATGCGATCTTCTTTTGAGAGGATGCACCGTATTGTAAAACCAGTGACGTGTTATGAAGATCGATTTTTTCGGAAAAGGCATCCACCATAGCCTGCTCTTCTGCGGATAAAACGATCTCCGGCTGCTGAGGCGCCTCTGCTACTGCGGTTTGGGGGATAACGGGTGTTGCCTCTTCTTCTAAACCAAGCTCTAATACAATGGGTTCGTTGGGATCAAACATAGATACAATCCTCCTTTGTAGTATAAGTCTATAGTATCATAGTTTTTCTCAAGTTGCAAGAAGATTCTTTGCTATCGGTGATTGAGATTTCAGAGGGCAGGAGATGCCTATGGACAAAGGATGCCCTTTGAAAAAGCGTTATTATCCGTGGTGTATCCGATTAGGCTGTTTGTTTTGCAGACACATGGAAAAGAATTTGTACAATATGTATAATTTTTTCTTTTGATAATTATGAAATATATAAAAATTTAGGTTTGAAATTTTCCTTGATTAGTAGTATACTCTGTGGGGAAAAAATGAGAGAAAAAAGGAGATCCTTTTACAATGTCAAATTTATTATCTGTCGCTGTTGCGATCCTTGCGGGACTTTTAATGACCCGATTGGTTAAAGTGTTTAAGCTACCGGACGTTACGGCATACTTGATTGCCGGTGTTGCGATCGGACCTTATTGTCTGGGAGCACTGGGGATCGAGGGATTAGGGTTTACCGGTCAGTATGCACTGGAGACTCTGTCGATCTTGGGAGAGGTTGCTCTCGGATTTATTGCCTTTGCCATCGGTAACGAATTCCGTCTGAGCCAGCTGAAGAACACCGGTCGGCAAGCTTGTATAGTAGGCGTTTTCCAAGCTTTGGCTGCGGCTTTTTTAGTAGATCTGGCGCTCATCGCAGTGCATCTGATCATGCCGGAAAAGTTATCTTTATCCCAAGCCATTACCTTGGGAGCCATTGCGACTGCGACGGCTCCTGCTGCCACCCTGATGGTCGTCAAACAGTATAAGGCAAAGGGCGAACTGACAGGTCTACTCCTTCCTGTTGTTGCTTTGGACGATGCGGTAGGTCTTGTGATCTTTGCCGTTTCCTTCGGTGTTGCCCGTACACTTATGAGCGGATCTGTGGACTTGATTTCTATTTTCTTGAATCCCATGCTGGAGATCATCCTGTCCCTTGCACTGGGCGCTGCTTTGGGTTGGCTCCTGACTCAACTGGAAAAGCTGTTCCACTCCAATACCAACCGTCTGAATCTGGTGATTGCCTTTGTCCTTGCTACGGTTGCTCTGTCTATGCTGGAATTCCACATCGGACCTGTGGAACTGTGCTTCTCTTCCCTCTTGGTATGTATGATGCTGGGCACGGTGTTTTGCAATCTCTGCCCTCTGTCCCATGACCTTATGGAAAAGTCCGACCGTTGGGTCTCTCCTCTGTTGGCACTGTTCTTTGTGGTCAGTGGCGCAGAATTGGAATTGAGTGTATTTGCAGACCTTGCCATTGTTGGCGTCGGTGTAGTGTATATCCTGTTCCGTTCCTTGGGTAAGTATTACGGTGCCTTCTTCTCCACCAAGTGGACCAAGTGCTCTCCCAATGTGTGCAAGTATTTGGGAATTACCCTCCTGCCCCAGGCCGGTGTGGCTCTGGGCATGGCTATGACCGCCCAGCAGTTAGGAGCGGAGGGGGCATTGATCAGAAATATCGTTTTGTTCTCTGTTCTGATTTATGAGGTCTTTGGGCCCATGCTGACCAAAATGGCATTGACCAAAGCCGGAGACATCCATCCCATGCCCGATCATGTAAAGAACCGCCGGGATACCAAGCTGAAGGAATCCGGATACAAATAAAACAAATAACCCTGTCTTCTCTGACCTGTTGTAGTCATAGAAGGCAGGGTTTGGTTTTCTGTAGATGAATGCCGAGGATCGGTACAGTATATCAATTTGGGTCAATTACAGGGGAAATAGCCACCGTAGGATTCAAACAGACTGCGGATAGCATCCATTTTCTTGGCGGAAAGGGAGAAATATCGCTGATTTCTTATATCCTGCACATAGTTGCACTCGTCGCAGGCAATGGCATAAATGCAATTGCCTGCTGTGAGGGAAATATTCTCATCAAATCCACAGGCGGGGATTCCGGCGAGAATGTCCGAATGATAGGGATTACCGTCAAGAATCGCAACAACCTCTGCACTTTCTTCCGGGGATAATTTTACAGAGATATTGTCATCGTGATACATGAATGTTAATGTGACATCGGTATTTTCAGGGATATCTGTTCTTCCGCAAGCGGTGAGAAAAATGGGGAGGAGGGTCGAAAG
>JAZSAO010000373.1:0-4208 GCA_045601945.1 Faecousia sp.
AGGGCACTTATGCTCTCATGATGGCCATGGCAGAACTGGCAGAAAAACTGGGCGTAGACTATAAGGAAATGGTTTCCAAAAACCATATCGAAGAAGGCTATATGCTGGAGATCCTGAAGGGTCTGGGCGAAGGCCGCGAAGGCAACGTCGTTCCCGTAGGTTCCTGCGGTCTGGAAGAAGCCATTGCAAAGGGCTGTGAAATGATCGACTGGGGCAAGAAGGAAGAGTCCTCCGATCCCGATTGGAAGATCGGCAAGGGCTTTGCTATGATCATGCAGGGCTCCGGTCTGCCGGGTCTTGACCATGCAGAAGCCATTGCCAAGCTGGAAACCGACGGCACTGTGATCCTGAACAGTGGCGGTGCCGACCTTGGCACCGGTTTGGACACCGTTTCCGCAAAGATCGTGGCAGAAGTTCTCAAGCTTCCCATGGATCGGATCACTGTAGTTTCCGGCGACACCGACTCTTGTGCCTTTGATACCGGCTCCTATGCTTCCTCCGGTACTTTCTTCTCCGGCAACGCTACTTTGGTAGCTTGTAACAACCTGAAAGAAAAGATTCTGGCAGAAGCCGCCCTCCAGTTGGAAGAGTCTGTGGAAGATCTGGATGTCCGTGCTCCCGGCGAGGTCTATTCCAAGAAGACCGGCGCATCCATCTCCTACTACAAGCTGACCCACACCGCCACCAGCGGTACCGGCAGAGGTCAGATGGTTGCCCACGGCAGCTATGTTACCATGGCTTCCTCCGTTCCCTACGGCGCACACTTTGCACAGGTTGCCGTTAACATCAAGACCGGTGAGATCAAGGTGCAAAAGTTCTACGCCCTACAGGATGCAGGTACTCCCATTAACCCCGAATGTGCTCTGACTCAGATCTACGGTGCAGTTATGAAGTCCATCGGCCACAGCCTGTACGAAAACATGGTTCTGGATAAGGACGGCAAGTGCATCAATGCCAACCTGACAGACTACGGTGCACCCATGATTGGAGACGCTCCCGATGATTTCAAGTCTGTTCTCATTGACGTAGACGACCAGCACGGCCCCTTCGGCGCAAAGTCCATTTCTGAGATCGCCTGCAACGGTGCGGCACCTGCCATCGGCATTGCTATCCACGATGCCTGCGGTGTCTGGATCCGCAACTGGCCCATGACTCCCGAAAAGATCCTGAAAGCTCTGGGCAAAATTTAAGATTCATCCCCATGTTATAGGGTAATTATTATCTATAGACCGTGGGTGCTTCTAAAAACTGTATTTCGAGCAGAGGCCGAGATATTTTGTCTCAGATTTTGTGTTGAAAACCCCAGGAATACTTTGTGTATTTCAAGGTTTTCATAAGCAAAAGATGAGGCAAAAGAGCCGGCTCTCTGCCGGAAGGAGTTTTTAGATGTGCCCACAAAACAAATAAGGAGGCACATTTATGAGCCATCATGTCGGTCAAAGTGTAAAGCGTGTGGACGCATTCGATAAGGCAACCGGCAGAGCCAAGTACACAGACGATCTGTGCGACAAGAATGCTCTCATTGTTAAGGTTGTCCGCTCCACCATTGCTCACGGCTTTGTAAAATCCATTGATACTTCCGAGGCCGAGAAGATTCCCGGTGTCGTTAAGATTTTAACCTGTTTCGATGTCCCGGACATCCAGTTCCCCACTGCAGGTCACCCCTGGTCTACAGATCCCTCTCATCAGGACACTGCTGACCGCAAACTCCTAAACCAACACGTCCGCTACTACGGTGACGACGTTGCCGCTGTTGTGGCAGAAAACGAGATCGCCGCCGCCCAAGCCGCCCGTTTGGTCAAGGTAGAGTATGAAACCCTTCCCTTCGTTCTGGATGTACAGAAGGCCATGGAGCCCGATGCCCCCCAGATCCATGAAGAATTCCCCGGCAACGTCCTGAAGCACACCAGCAATATCCGTGGCAACTACGAAGAAGCCATCAAAGAAGAAGGCCTCATCTGTGTTGACAAGTGGTACGACACCGCTTCCGTCCAGCACTGCCATATTGAAAACCACATTGCCGTAGCTTACGAAGAAGCCGGCAAGATCGTTGTGGTTTCTTCTACCCAGATCCCCCACATCGTCCGTCGTACCGTCGGTCAGGCTCTGGGCGTAGATTGGGGCAAGATCCGCATCATTAAGCCCTATATCGGTGGTGGCTTCGGCAACAAGCAGGATACCCTATACGAGCCTCTTGCCGCATGGCTGTGTATGCAGGTTGGCGGCAGAACCGTCAAGCTGGATATTCCCCGTGAGGATACCTTTATTTCCAACCGTATCCGCCATGCAGAGCGGTTCCATATTACCTCTTGGGTACGCCCCTCCGACGGCACCGTTGTCGCCCGTAAGGTTGATCTGTATTCCAACCAGGGTGCATACGCTTCCCACGGACATTCCATTGCCGCTAAGGGTCTGAACGCCATTCCCCAGCTGTACCCCTGCCCCAACTACTGCGGTAACGCTTATACCGTTTATACCAACCGTGCTTGCGCCGGTGCTATGCGTGGCTACGGTATGCCTCAGGCAAGCTATGCCATTGAGTGCCATGTAGAAGATATCGCTAAGGCACTGGGTGTGGATTCTCTGGAATATCGCCGTAAGAACTTGATGCCCGTAGGCTTTGTTGACGGCTTCTCTAAGAACGAGCTGTATTACGATAGCTTTAACCAGTGCTTCGATAAGGCCGTTGCCTACATGGATTACGATCGCAAGCGGAAGGAATACGAAAACCAGACCGGCGACATTCGCCGTGGTATCGGCATTGCAACCTACTGGTACAACACCGCTGTTTGGCCCATTTCTCTGGAGCATTCCTCCTGCCGTATGGTTCTCAACCAAGACGGTTCCGTTCAGGTACAGGTCGGCGAGACCGAGATCGGACAGGGTGCCGACACTGCCTATGCCCAGATGACCGCTGAGATTTTAGGCCTGAAGGACTACCGTGATGTTCACATGATCTCTACCCAGGATACAGACATTACCCCCTTTGGTACCGGTGCATACGCTTCCCGTCAGACCTACGTTGTAGGCTTCTCTATCAGCCAAACCGGTAATATTTTGAAGCGGAAGATTCTGGAATATGCCGTAGAACTGACCCGTTGTCCCCTGACCAACATGGATATTATTGATAGCAATATTGTCCGTACCATTGACGGCAGAGTCCTTATGAGTCTGAAAGAACTGGCTACAGAAGCTCTCTACAGCATGACCCACAGTGTCCACCTGACTGCAGAGTCTTCTTACCAGATCAAGAACAACGCCTACTCCTTCGGTTGCTGCTGCGCCGAGGTAGAAGTTGACGTTCCCATGTGCCGTGTCCAATTAAAGAAGATCATTAACGTTCACGACTGCGGCACCCTTATCAATCCCCAGCTTGCAGAGGCACAGGTTCACGGCGGTATGTCTATGGGCATCGGCATGGCTCTTTCCGAGACCCTCCTGTGGGACGAAAAGACCGGCGCTCCTCTGAATAACAATCTGCTTGACTACAAGCTGTCTTCCACCATGGATCACCCCCATCTGGAAGCCCAGTTCGTAGAGAATCCCGAGCCCACCAGCCCCTTTGGCACCAAGTCCTTGGGCGAGCCTCCCACATGCCCCGTTGCTCCTGCCATCCGTAATGCCATCATGAACGCTACCGGCGTAGCCATCAACGAACTTCCCATGAATCCCCATGTTCTGTTCCGGCACTTCACCGAAGCAGGCCTCATTAACGACCCCTGGAGAAAGGAGAACTAAGCCATGTATGATATGAAAGCCTATTACGAATCCGAGAGCGTACAGCACGCTGTGCAACTCCGGTTAGAGCATCCGGAAGCCCACATCATTGCCGGCGGCTCCGATGTTCTGGTACAGATGCGAGAGGGTAAGCGTGCAGGCGTAGAACTGATCTCCATCTTCATGCTGGACGAACTCCGCGGTGTCACATTGGAAGAAAACGGTGACCTTCGCATCGGTTCTCTCACCAGCTTCTCCCATATTACTAAGAACCCTCTCATTCAGGAGCATATCCCGGTTCTGGGTGAGGCTGTGGATCAGGTCGGTGGACCCCAGATCCGCAACATCGGCACCATCGGTGGCAACACCTGCAACGGTGTTACCTCTGCTGACTCTGCTTCTACCCTCCATGCCTACGAAGCCATTGTAGAGCTGACCGGCCCCCAGGGTGTTCGCAGACTCCCCATTAAGGACTTCTACCTGAAGGCAAA
>JAZSAO010000374.1:0-1878 GCA_045601945.1 Faecousia sp.
CTTCAAAAAGCCGGTTGCCTTTTCATCTTCGAAATAATTGCTCTCGGTGCTGTACATAAATTCGCACTCTTGCTTCGTTCCGTCTTCCTTTGTAAACTCACCCTCTCTGACCTGATGCTTTTCATAGATATCTGCCCATTCCGCATCGAAGGCCAAGGCATTGATCAGATACATCAGTGCATCTGCAGGAATCTCATCCAGGGCGCTCGGGATCATACCATCGGTCTTTTCCTTTACCCAGTTGTTGATGTCCTTACAGGTCTGCTCGTTAAAGGGTGCCTTGTAGATGTCAGCCCCATAGTAGTCGGCAGTGGTCTGCAGGAAGTCCTGATTGACGGTGAATCTTTCATGGTCAGTAAACCAAATGGAGTTGGCAAGGCTCAGCTTGTATTTCTCGTCCTGGGGCAGGTTCTGCATATAGCTGTAGATGTACAGATTCATTTCCTCAGTGGTCATACCGAGAACATCTTCCATCTGCTGAAGTGTTTCATCTTCAGCGCCATTTGCAGTCATAGCCAAGGCACAAAGCACAGACAAGGGAGAAACCAGGGTATTCTTACCGTTCTCTTCACTTGTCTGGAATAGACGGATCGCAAAATCAGTGATTGCAGCATTCTGATCACTGAGATCATTTAAAGCTGTTACTTTGTTGCGGGTAACACCTTCCATAAGGTTGGCGGCCTGTACGGTGGTAGCGCAGCCGGAAAGATTTACAGCCATTGCGCAAACCAACAGCAGGCTCAAGAAAGCCAGCATTGTTTTCTTATACATATGAGCACCTCCTCTATCGTGCATGAAGGTTAATCATCAATAGGATATTTACAGTTGGTGGTTTCTGCCCATTCGATGATTTCAGCAATCGTGTCGATCTGTTCTTGGGTTAGATCTGCCTGACCCTTATCGCAGCGGGCATAGCCTGCAGTGAGGTTAATACCATAGCCTTTGCCAAATTCCGTATCCACCGTGTATTCCGGACGGCAGCGGCAAATTCGCATAGGATCGTATTTCAGATTTAGAAGGATATCCGTCAGTGTTACGGAATTACCGTACATGAAGGTGTATTCCTTATCCCCAATATGAAGGGTTGTTTGGGTTTTGCCACAGTAGCCGACAAACGGATCATCTACAGTTTGTGCCGTTGCAGCTGCCTGATGGCTGTGATCATCTCCGCCGACAATGTAGACATAGTAGTTTGCACTTCCGTGATAGCCCTTACCAGTATCATCCCCGGTTGCAACAATCTCATAGACATAACCACCAGGCTTAGCATAGAATGCTCCGTCCTGAGAAATAACGGATTCTTCTTCTACATTTTCCTTTACCCATACCGATTCCGGCCAGCAAGCATAGGTTACAGTGGTTGGCTCCACTTCCCACGCCAGTTTCACCAAATAGCCCAAAGAGTTCGTGGGCGCATAGGTATCGGTACCGGGAACCGGAGCATATACCGTTTCAGCAAATTGACTGCTGATGGTAACAGGCGTAAGCACTTCCTTGGGAATGGGTCTGCCTGCTTGGTCCGCGATTGTTGCATTATCCAGACCGTTACCTAAAGAGTAAATCCAATCATAGCCTCCGAGACGTAAATCCGCATCTCCCTCGGGTGTCCTAATCGTACCCACCGGGGGTTCCTTGAACTCTGCTTCAGTCTGGGGAATAACAACCTTATCATCAATATAGGAAGGTAGTCCATCAACATACAAATAGGTATCAATAGAGTTTTCTACCAAAACATCCCGGCTGAGCTCTAGGATGATATGCCACTCAGCCATATCAGAGGTACCCACTTCAGGTACTTTTCGGTCAATGGAAATGCTGATCTTTTTGTCTGTAGTTTGCTGTACACTACGAACTTCATGGCGGATCGAGCCGCTGCCT
>JAZSAO010000375.1:0-1685 GCA_045601945.1 Faecousia sp.
TACATGTTGGCCACACAGTGTTCAAAACCGCAGGTGATGAACACGATGACACCGAAGAACAGCGCGAGGTATTTGCCGATCTCGTGTGCGCCGTAGTTGAAGCCGTCGACAGCGATGTAGATCAGCAGATTGCAGATGGTACATTGTATCAGTCTGGTAGCTACGGCTCGAGAACCCCTTCCAATATTCTATCTGGCATTAACTACGGCACATCCACATCCGGTTTTGAAACCGTGGCAGATGCCTCTACCGTGACCGGTCTTGCGCCTAACATTGCAAGATACCAGGATTACGGTCTCTGCTGTGCCTCCTTTGTGACCTACTACATCTGCAATTACTTACCCAACATCGAGGGTGTAGATACGCAGTTTATCACGGATGCGATTAAGGCGACCGGATGGAACTCCCAGGCAGTTGTGACATGGCAAAAAGCCCTCAATGGTTTGGCAGACGAAGGCAAGATCGAGAAGATTGGTACGAGTGCATCCAATGTTGACAGAAGCAAACTTGCTCCTGGCGACATCATCATTTTTGGCACTTCTGAAAACTCCCACACCCATGTGGCAATTTACTCCGGCACCTATAATGGAATTGATTTCATCATCCATGTAGGAAATGATCGTGGCCCCGAAATTACTCGAGTAGACTGGATGGGACAGGCCGGTGATAAGTCCTCTTATCCCAACGCATACTTCCACCTTCCCGATGACATCTTCGAGAATGACGGTAGCATCGAGGTCTATAAGGAAGATACCGATGGCAAGGCTCTTGCCGGCGCGTATTTTACTGCGACCAATACTGAAACAAACGAAAAGTTTGTAATCGGCCCCACCGATAGTAATGGCTACGCCAAGAGCGAGGACAGAATCCCTTATGGCACTTATACCATTACAGAAACGGTATTTCCGACCAATTACAGAGCCCATGGTACGACCACATGGACGAAGACTCTGAATTCGGAAACGCCTAATGCCACCATCACAATTGAAGCAGTCAACGAATTGATCCCCGGATCTGCCAAAATCGTGAAGAACTCCGAGGACGGTGAAGTGGCAGGTGTTAGTTTCACCATTAAAGGAAACGGTGTTGACAAAACCGTTATTACCGATGCCAATGGTGAGATTAAAATCGACAACCTCAAGCCCGGCAGTTACACCGTAACTGAAATTGTGGCTGATGAGTATGAGCCGCAAGAAGTTAGAACGGTAACGATTGTTAGCGGTCAGACTGCGACTGTAACATTCAACAATGTTCTCAAGCGTGGTTCTTTGCAGGTTACGAAGGATTCTGAAGACGGACTGGTGGAGGGAGTGCAGTTTAAGTTGTCCGGCACTTCTCTCTCGGGACTTCCCGTAGAGCAGTACGCTGTAACCAATGCAAACGGTGTAGCGACATTTGAGGATGTACTCATTAGCGGACATGCACCCTATGTACTCGAGGAAGTCAATACGGCCGAGAGATACATTGTCCCCGAGAATCAGACTGCTGCAATCGAATGGAATGAGGTAACCAACAATTACTTCTATAACGAATTGAAGCGTGGCGATCTCAAGGTTACCAAGACAGCCGAAGACGGCCTGGTAGAAGGAATGAAGTTCCACCTGTACGGCACTTCTCTCTCCGGCGCAAAAGTCGATGAATATGCATATACAGATGAAAATGGTATTGCGATGTTCTACGGCGTA
>JAZSAO010000376.1:0-3007 GCA_045601945.1 Faecousia sp.
CGGCTGCGCAGGAACCGCAGTCGACACACTGGTCAGCGTCGATAACGTACTTGTCGTCGCCTTCGGTGATGATGCCCAGAGGGCAGTTGTCTGCACAAGCGCCACACTTTGCGCAAGCGTCGGTGATGAAGTATGCCATGATAGTGCCTCCTATATATATTCGTCACAGCCTCGATGTCGCTGTTTACACGGACTTATGTAGGCTGCTACTACATTCTATCATGTTTTCAGAAAAAAGCAAGATGCTAGTATAGATTTTTTTAAAAAAGGCAAAAATTTTCTGAGAAGGGAGGGCGAATATGGACAATTTCGGAGTCCCGAACTTGATTTTCCACCGTGCCTACCACCTTGCACAGCAGCTGGGACACAGCAGCGTGGGTACGTCTCATGTGCTTATTGCCCTGACCATGGAGCCTCATTGGGCGTGGAGCGCGCAGGTGGTGACGCCACGGGAACTTTTGGCGTGCCTCCTTCGCCACCGGGGGAGGGGCTGTCCGACGAAGGGCGTTCTTCTGGGAATGACACCGAAGCTGCAGCAGGCGTTGGGCAGACAGGAGCCCATAGCGGTCAGCATCCTTAGGGACGGAGAGAGCGGCGCGGCCAAGATTCTGGAACAATGCGCCATAGACCGTGAACGTTTGATCACGGACTTCATACAGGACCAAAGGGTCCGAAAGGAGAACACCATGCATACCACAAGACTTTTGGACCAATTCGCCATTGATTTGGTAGAACAGGCAGACCTCCATGGGGCGGTCATTGGCAGACAGCAGGAGATCGAGACGGTTCTGCGGATCCTGTCCCGGAGGCACAAAAACAATCCGGCACTGATCGGGGAGCCGGGGGTGGGTAAAACAGCCATTGTAGAAGGGGTAGCCCAATACATTGCCGCAGGACAGGTTCCGGAGCAACTGAAAGGGAAACGGCTCCTTGCCATAGATATGGCGAGCCTTCTGGCAGGCACCAAATATCGGGGGGAATTTGAGGAACGGGTACGGGACATGGTCAATGAACTTCGCAGAGTCAAGAACGTGATCCTCTTTGTAGACGAGATGCATACCTTGGTAGGCGCAGGTGCGGCAGAGGGCGCCATTGATGCGGCGAATTTACTCAAACCCCCTTTGAGTCGGGGAGAGATCCAAATGATCGGCGCAACGACCTTGGCGGAATATCGGAAGTTTATAGAAAAGGATGGGGCTTTAGAGCGGCGCTTCCGCCCGGTACAGGTGCGGGAGCCTACCCCAAAAGAAACGGAAGAGATCCTCAGGGGGATTTGCCCCGATTTAGAGACACATCACGGAATGCCCATTACAGAAGCCGCCATACGGGCCTCTGTAGAATTGTCCTGCCGATATCTCAGTGACAAATTTCTGCCGGATAAGGCGGTAGATCTGCTGGATGAAGGGGCGGCGTGCGCCCGTCTGCGGAATACAGGACTTGGGGCGTGGAAAGAAGACCTTTCCTCTGCCGTAGACAGGGGGGACTATGGGCAGGCAATGTATCTACGGGAAGGATTTCGGAGGAAAAACAGCCAAGGCTGTGCCGTAGAGCCGGAGGATATAGCCACGGCGGTTGCAGACCGAACGGGGATCCCTGTGGGGCTCCTGTCTATGACGGAGAAAGAACGATTGCGGAGGCTGGAACAGACCTTAGGTAGCCGTGTGGTGGGGCAAAAGGAGGCGGTTCGGAGGATCTGTGATGCCGTCCGACGAGGGCGAAGCGGTATCGCAGAAGGGAAGCGCCCCATTGCTTCAATGCTCTTTACTGGGCCAACAGGTGTGGGGAAAACAGAACTGTGCAAGGCTCTTGCAGAAGGGGTCTATGGCAGTGAATCCGCCATGATCCGAGTCGATATGTCGGAATATATGGAAAAGTTCAGCGTTTCCCGTCTCATCGGCGCCCCTCCCGGCTATGTGGGTCACGAAGAGGGGGGAGAATTCTGCGAACGGGTTCGACGAAGGCCCTATAGCTTGATCTTATTGGACGAGTTGGAGAAGGCTCATAGGGATATATGCGCGATCCTGCTGCAAATAATGGAAGACGGGATCTTAACAGACTCCATGGGGAGAAAGGTAGATTTTCGGAATACGTTATTGGTTATGACCTCAAATTTGGGCAGCGGCCTATGTAATCGGGGGGCTTTGGGCTTCGGCACACAGGGAGAAGATCCTACGGAGCGAATGCTACGGGAACGGTTTCCTGCGGAATTTCTGGGGCGGATCGATTGCATTGCTACCTTCAGCCCTCTGGGACAAGAGACCTTGGGGGAAATTGCGGGTATGGAATTGGAAAAGCTGAGACAGCGAGCAGAAAAGCAGGGACTTGTTTTACAGATCTCACCCGAATTGGGGCCTGCCATAGCAGGGAAGATCCATCGGGATCCTGCCGGTGCCAGAGGGATCCGCCATTGGATCCAACGGGAGATCGAGGCCCCTTTGGCAGACCTGCTTATGGAGGACTACCCAAGCAAGTCCGTCAAAATATTCCTCTCCAAGGGCGAGATCGAGATACGCCCCTGTTGCACCGACGAAGCGGGTGGAAGTTGAAAGTGGAAAGTTTCGGTGTGGCTACGCCACGGATTGAAATAGGACTCCGCCCATGTTGTACCACCAAATCACAGTTTATCAGCCTGTTTATGGTTTGCACCTGTAGGGGCGAAGCTGTGTCTTCGCCCGTGGCAGTATTGTCGCAGATAGGAATTTCTCCATTGGTAAAAATCATCGTACCACATCGTAGGGGCGACAACTGTGTTCGCCCCTACGAACATAATCATCATTATTACGCAAAATAAGCTCCGGTACTTATTGTAAGTGCCTCGGGCGATGACACAGCATCGCCCCTACAAGACCTTTACGAACTTGAAAATAGTTCGATAAACGAAAATTTACATTCCTGTTCGTCCCGAAGGGACACAAAAAATCGACAAGAAGAAAGATAACGACAAGAGCGTAGCGCCGGGAGAGGAGTCCGGAGGAGAGGGCGGTTATTTCCGGGGAGAAAAGCTGTG
>JAZSAO010000377.1:0-5424 GCA_045601945.1 Faecousia sp.
AATCAAATATTTGAAATTTTACCCTCCTTAACGAATTGAGAAAGAGGACAGAATGGGAGATTGGATTTACCAAATCATAATTGACTATTTGCCAAAAGTGTTTTATACTATAGTCATACCACTCCATTTTATTTGAGGGAATTTCAATTTTATAGAGAACGAAGGAGAAGTGATCATTATGAAGCGCATTTTCAGTATAGCTCTTATACTCTGCTTGGCAGTTTCCTGCCTCTCTTCCCTAACTTTAGGAGCCGGTAGCTGTGAGCATGTGTACAGCCAAACCCTTTTTGAGCCAACCTGTGTGGAAGATGGCTTTACCATGTATCTTTGCAGACTTTGCGGAGATTGTTATCAGGATGAATTTGTCCCCGCTCTCGGCCATGACCTTGAAATGTACCCAATTTATAACGGTGGCTGCAGTTACAATTACTATGAGACTTGCACTCGGTGTGAGTATATACATGATGTATCCACTGACAATCATGGCTATACCTACGGAGCCTGCTGGTTTTGTGATCGGCAGGAGCCCAATGCAGTATATAACCCTGTGGAAATGCCCCTTGATGGAGATCAGGTCGTCCTTGCCTATAGAGGGCGTGCCTTGAATACAACCTTTGAAACTGTGAAGGTGACTATGGAAGAGGAAAGTGTCTCCTGCCCTCCCAAGGAGGCTGTCTGGACGATCCACAAGAGAGAGGAAGGCTATGTCCTGCGCCATAAGGAAGAGGAACTTCGGATCGGATACAACGGAGAGTTGGAAATGAGTTCTATCCAAGAGGGCAGTCTTTGGTCTCTGGTTCCCACAGAAGAGCCGGGGGAATATCAATTCTACTGCCAAGAGGAAGATCTCTACCTGAGTGAAACTTCAAAAGGCTGGTACGCTTCCAATCAGCAGACCTTTGGGGAAAAGCTAAAGATCTATGCCTACTGTGACCACATGCTTTCGGAGCCTGCAGTGGCACAGCCGGCAACCTGTTTTAGTGAAGGCGTCCTTCAGCGTACATGTGTCATATGCCGGGCTTGTTACGACGAGCCGATCCCCAAAGAACCCCACAGCTATAAAGATAACGTATGCATTTGGTGCGCAAAGCCCGCAGCCGAAGACCATATCTGGTCCGATGCTGTAAAGACCACAGAGGCAACCTGCACCCAAGGTTCAAAGGAATACCGCACCTGCACCCAATGCGGTGAAAATACCGTTACCATCCTTTCAGAGCCTACGGAACACCAAAGGATACTGCTATATGCCCGTGAAGCATCCTGCAAAGAGGTTAGTGTAGATTATTACGGATGTCCTTGCGGTCAGTTGGTATATGAAACGAACCCGGGGAGTACGGTCCATACCTATGGACCTTGGACGGAGGTTCAGGCAGGGCCCTGTGCCTACAGTGTTCTGGAAAGATCCTGTATCCATTGCGGCGCAGAACATTCGGAAGGATGGTTTACCCCCAGTCATACTTTCGGTCCGTGGCAGGTAGAAACCTATCCCACATGTGAAGAAGATGGCTTCTTCTACCGTCAGTGCAGGGAGTGTAGGGAGACAGAGAACAAAAGTATACCTTTTGTCGGACACTTGTTTGTCTCCGAGCAGATTGTGAAAGAGCCCACTTGCCAAGAATCAGGGGAAAATCTTCTTAAATGCCTCTATTGTGAAGAAACGGAACTGGTAGCCATCCCCACCATAGACCACCAATGGGATCAGGGAGTCGTTACGGTGGAGCCTACTTGGTTAGAGAAGGGTGAGTTGACCTTCACCTGCTTGCTTTGCGGTGACACTGAGACCCAAGCCTTAGATACCATAGAAAAAGTCCCCTGTGACGGTGGGGAGGACTGTTGGTCCCACCCGTTTGCAGACGTACCCCCTGTAGAGGACTGGGCTCATGAAGGAATCGATTTCGCTGTGGCAATGGGACTGTTTAACGGCATCAGCGAAGATACCTTCGCCCCCAACAGAACCATGACCAGAGCTATGCTGGTAACTGTCCTATGGCGGTATGCCGGAAGTCCCGCTGCGGGGGAAAATACTTTTGTGGATGTAGAAAACGGTCTGTGGTACACGCATGCGATTACGTGGGCGGCAGAGAAGGAAATTGTCACCGGTGTAGGTAATCGCCGTTTCAATCCTGACGGCGATGTTACAAGAGAACAGATAGCAACCATTCTGTACCGTTTTGCCGAGTTTATGGGGGATGAAACAGAGGGGACAGCAGATCTAAGCACCTATCCCGATGGAGAAACCGTCAGTTCTTGGGCAGCAGAGGCTATGGCATGGGCTGTAGAGAATGAACTGATCAAGGGCATCCTCCAAAAGGACGAAGCCTACCTGACTCCCAAAGGACCTGCAACCAGAGCACAGGTAGCAACCATCCTTATGCGCTATATAGAGAACCTTCCTGCGGTGTAGAGGGAAATAAGATCACGACCGTAGGATACCATATCCCCAAAACCCAATCCCTTCGGAGCGATCCGAGGGGATTGGGGAAGTTTTATATTGCAAGGGAAAATGTCCTGTGCTATAATTAAAAAATAGAGAGGAGGAATGGGATATGCTACATAGAATGAAATTAAAAAACAGCCCTTTTTGGAAGATCCAAAAAGGGCGAAAGACTGTTGAGTTACGGTTATACGATGAAAAACGGCAGAAGGTCAAAGTGGGAGATCAGATCGAGTTTACGAACTTAGAGGATCGATCTCAAAAAATTGTTACAGAGGTAAAAGCCCTGCATCTGTTTGAGAGTTTTGCGGAACTGTTCCGCGCCCTTCCGGGAGAGGCCATGGGTTTTGCACCCCATGAAACGCCCGATCCCGAAATTATGCAGGAATACTATTCTGCAGAGGAACAGGCACTCTACGGTGTAGTGGGGATCGAACTGTCCCTGATGGATCCGGAAACAGTCAGGTTGGAGGAATGTAGCAGATTTCTCAGCTTGTTGCTTCGGCATCGTCCGGATGTAGCGGGTATCACCTTAGATGAACATGGCTGGGCAGATGTTCAACAACTCTTGAAAGGGATCAATAAGACGCGACCTCTGTCTATGGAGGATCTGGAGAAAATTGTAGCAACAGACGATAAGCAGCGGTATTCCTTCAATGAGAATAGGACTCTGATTAGAGCGAACCAAGGGCACTCTATTCCCGTGGATGTGGAATTGGAAGAGAAAATCCCTCCTGATGTACTGTGGCACGGCACCGGGAAGAAGTATGTGGAAAGTATTGATGTTTCCGGTTTAGTTCATAAGAGCAGACTTTATGTTCATCTTTCTGCAGATACGGAAACTGCATATAAGGTGGGAATCCGCCACGGTGAGCCGGTGATCTATGAGGTACTTGCAGGACAAATGGCGAAGGATGGCTATGTATTTTACCACTCTGCCAACGGTGTGTGGTTGACGAAGTATGTGCCGGCCTATTATCTCCGTAAGATCGAGCCGGAAATCTGAAACGGAAGGAGAGAACTCATGCCATGGGCAAAAGATATGATTGGAAAGTCGACCCACAGAATACTCCCTATTTTCGGGAACGGAGATGGTTATTTGTGGTTGCTATGAGCATGCTTGTTCCTAATACATAAGGTCTATTGGTGGTTTATAGGGTACGGTGCGGAAGTTCTGGTCTATCTTCTTTTCACTCTTTGGGTCATCAAAAAGAGGATCGCCGGACCCAAGAAAGGCAGAAAGTGAGAGAGGAAAATGGAATGGGATAATAAAACCCGATGCAGGTGGTGCAACCTGAAGAACCCTCGGTACATAGCATACCATGACGAAGAATGGGGGATCCCCAACTTCGAGGAAAAATATCTCTATGAGATGCTGATCTTGGAATCCTTTCAGGCGGGATTGTCTTGGGAATGCGTTCTCAACAAACGAGAGGGATTCCGAAAGGCCTACGATGGGTTCGATATTCTAAAAGTCATTGCCTATGATGAGGCGAAAAAGAAGGAATTATCCGAAAACAAGGAGATTATCCGCAATAAGCGGAAAATCGACGCCAGTGTTCAAAACAGCAAGATCTTTCTGTCCATTACAGAGGAATTTGGATCTTTTTACGAGTATTTAAGAACTTTTACAAAAGATCAAACCATTTACGAAACCGGGAAAACCACCAACGAACTGTCTGATGCGCTTTCCAAAGACTTGCAAAAGCGCGGAATGACCTTCGTAGGTTCTGTGATCCTATATTCCTACTTGCAAGCTATCGGTGTGATCCGATCCCATGATAGAGATTGCTTTCTGTATTAATCGTTGTAGGGGAGAAAAAACATGAACGAAAAGGTTACGAAACAAATTGTGAGATATCCGGAGGGGCAAAAACCCGATTATATAGTTCCTAAGGAGTATGAACCCTATAGATTTGCACTGGGGAAAGAGGGTTCCTGTCCGCTGGTTGCCATTTGTATGAATCCTTCCGCAGCAAGGGAGGATTTAAGCGATCGTACGATCAATCGCGTGATTGGTGTGAGTCAACGCCTAGATAAGGATGGATGGATCGTATTTAATACTTACCCTGAACGAGCAACGGATGCAGGAGATCTCAATCCTTATGAAGAAAAATTATGCAAAGAGAATCTGTCCGTAATTAAAAAATACTTGCAGGACCATAAGATCACTGAGGTGTGGGGTGCTTGGGGAGACGACAAAAACAACAAGACTCTGATAGAGGGCAAAAAGCAACTAAAGATCATGCTTCAAAGCATAGGTGTAAAGGTGTTTTATTTTGGAACTCTGACCAAAAAGGGGAATCCGAGACACCCGATCCAGAGGCAAGAAAAATGGGATTTTACCTGTAAGGAATATTTGCAAGACTAATGGGAAATTCGATTAAAGAACCGTGGGTGTACATTCCACAAAGGTGCGGAGGGCGCAGTAGATACGCCATTGATCTTCCTCCGAGAGTTTGCTGAGGAGGTCGGAAAATTCCGGGAAGGGTGCTTCGCAAGGATGAGACAGGTTATCCCGTAAGAGATCGTCTGCGGAAACTTCCAGAGCGTTTGCAAGATTGACGAGGGTTTCTACTTTCGGGGGCTTTTCACCTTTTTCCAGCATGGCAATGTGGATAGCTTTGAGACCTAAGGCTTCGGCTAATTGTTCCTGTGTCAGGTTTTTTGCTTCCCGTGCTGATTGAATACGGTTTCCAAGAGCGCAAAGATTCATAAATAGTCCTCCTTTTAAGTAGCCACTCGACATATAGGGTGGCTATTCGTCTATAAAACTATTATACCGCGGGGATAGAAAAAAAGCAACGGAAAAGCAGTACGTGTGGTCAAATTTTCGTATATCGAACTGTTCATCAAGTTGGTATAGGTCCTTGCCTCTCCAATGGGAGAGGTGCCGCGACTGCGGCGGAGAGGGCAGTAGGGATTCCCAATTTTGTACCGATTTCGTAGTAGGCAGAGAAGTGGGGTTACGGCATGGTATCCACGATCGA
>JAZSAO010000378.1:0-3753 GCA_045601945.1 Faecousia sp.
ACTGTGGCTTCCGTTAACAGGGCGTGGGTGCCGATGACCATTTGGATCTCTCCTGCGGCAAGGGCTTCCCGACATTGCTTTTTCTCGCTTAGCTTCATGGAACCTGTGAGAAGTGCGACTTTCTTTCCCAGAGAGGGAAAGAGGGACTCCATATTACGGAAATGCTGTTTTGCCAGAATTTCCGTCGGGGCCATAAATGCCACCTGTTTGCCGTTTTCCATGGCAACATAGGCTGCTGCTGCGGCCACCATGGTCTTTCCGCAACCAACGTCTCCTTGTACCAGACGGCTCATGGCTTTTCCGCTACGGAGATCTGTCAGGATCTCACCGATGACTCGTTGCTGTGCCCCTGTAAGGGTGAAGGGGAGCTGTCGATAGAAAGGTGTGGGATCTGTTACATAGGGAGATACGGAGCGTTCTGTGCGTTTGCTCCGGAGAATACTGAGAGCGGCGGAAAAACAGAAAAATTCTTCGAATATTAACCGCCGACTGCTTTGTGCCAAACTCTCCTGATCTGTAGGCTGATGGATCTGCCAAAGTGCAGTGCCAACATCCATGAGCTTGTATTGTGCCAAAATATCCGGAGGGATGGTTTCTTCCGGGGGACGAAGGCTGAGAGCCTGCTTCACGGCGGCACTGACTTGAGCGGAGGTTAATCCGGCAGTCAGAGGGTAAATAGGAACAATGGAACGAGTAACGACTCCGGGACTGTCCAAAGATTCGAACAGGGGATTGGTCATAGAGAATCCTGCGTAGTCTCCGGACAGAGTACCGTAGAAAACATAGGTCTCTCCCCGATGGAGACGTTCCACATGATAGCTTGCATTAAAAAAGGTCAGGTTTAGGCGACCGGTATGATCGGCTACAGTGAGTTTGGTGATCTCCAAACTACGTCGGTCTGCTTTCGGGATCCGATGGGTCATGGGAGTGGTGATCACCGATGCGATAAAACAAGCAGGAACACCCTGTTCCAAGGCGGCAATGGGTACCAGCCTTGTGCGATCGTCGTAATCTCTGGGATACAGACGAATCAGATCTTCTATGGTGCGTACCCCTAATTTAGCGAAAAGTTCTGCTTTCTTAGGCCCGATCTTTGCCAGATTCAATATGGAATTAGGGTCCTTTTGCGCCATTGATATGGCCTCCTTCTAAAGAAAATGGGGACGGATATCCTGCCCCGTGGGGTTATGGTATCATAAGAATATAATACGGTTGGATATGTTATTATTATATTCAATTTTGGAAAAATCGCAATTCATTGTTTTTCGAAAATATCATCCGGCTTGCAAAACCCCTACAAATAAGCAAAAGCCTGACGGAAAAAATCCATCAGGCGGAAAAATCCTTTAATTTTGCTTACGCCATAGCGTTGACTTTGAGAGTCATGCTGCTCTTCTTGCGAGCGGCGTTGTTCTTGTGCAGGATACCCTTGTTGACAGCCTTGTCAACTGCGACTACTGCTGCAGTGTAAGCAGCGAGAGCCTGAGCCTTGTCACCGGAGGCAACAGCTGCGTCGAACTTCTTCAGAACGGTCTTCAGAGCGGACTTAGCCATCTTGTTGCGCTCGTTGGCAATACGAGACAGGATAACATGCTTCTTGTTAGCCTTAATGTTGGGCACGGAATTACACCTCCTTTGAAGATTTTCTCTTCAGCAATTACCTATTATATCAAACAATAGTAAATAGTCAAGTGTTTTTTTGAAAAAAGAATAAGAAAAATGAAATAAAAATTCATGGATTGGGATAATAAAAAGGAAAAAGGAGGAATTGCTATGATTCATACAGGTGTGGCAGTGAAAGGATAGGGATCAGGGAAGCAGTTTCGGAATAGCTGTTCCGATGCCGGAACATCGAGGGCGAAAATGGAGATCGGAACTATGATAATTTTGTACAATTTGTGTCGTAATTGGGGTATGCTCTTATGTAAACCGAGTATACAGCGGATGCGTGTATATACTGCCTTGTGCATAACTCTGTGCATGGTGTGCAAAACTCAGATTCTGCAAGGGGGGTTATCCTGTGCATAAAGGATCTCTCCCGATGTATAAGATGAATATATGCAAAAATTCTGTTATCTTTTTGGTTGCAATAATGACAAAATCCCAATGATAAATCTGTTGTTATGTAAACCAATGCGGAAAGAGAAAAGGAGAAAAAGTTGGAAAAACTACCCTATTTGTCAAGAGAGGGAAGTGGGATTTACGGGGATCTTCTTAGGGGGCAAGGGGAGGCTTCGTGAAAGTGTACAAAAATATGGAATGAAACCGAAAACATGGGAAATACTGTTTCCACACACAAAGTTGGAGGATAAGTCATGCAGGGAAAGGTAGAGATCTGCGGTGTGAACACGGCAGATCTGAAAACACTGAAGAGCGAAGAAATGATCCCCTTACTGAAACAAGCACAGCAGGGGGACGAGAATGCACGGCAGAAATTGATTGAAGGGAACCTTCGATTGGTACTGTCGGTGATCCAGAAATTTATGGGACGGAACGAGAATCCTGACGATTTATTTCAGGTGGGCTGTGTGGGACTATTGAAAGCAATTGCTAATTTCAACACGGATCTGAATGTACGTTTCAGCACTTACGGAGTGCCTATGATCGAGGGAGAGGTGAAGCGATATCTGCGAGATTACAGCGCCATTCGAGTTTCTCGCAGCATTCGAGATGTAGCCTATCGGGTATTGCAGTGCAAGGAAGCTATGATGGCGGAGAAAGCTGCCGAACCGACTATGGAAGAGGTAGCGAAACGGTTGGATATCCCTCTGAAAACGGTCAATGAAGCGATGGATGCCATGGTGGCACCCATCAGCCTCTTTGAGCCGGTGTACTCCGATGGGGGAGACCCCTTAACGGTGATGGATCAGGTTAGCGATACCCGTAATACAGATGAGCGGTGGTTGGAGCATATTGCCCTGAAGGATGGGATTTCCGCCTTAGGGGAACGGGAACGGCGGATCCTGACAATGCGGTTCTTTCAGTGCAAAACCCAAATGGAGGTTGCCCAAGAAGTTGGGATCTCCCAAGCCCAAGTATCCAGATTAGAGAAAAATGCCATTGCCTCCCTGCGAAAATCCGTCTGCGTTCATTAGTTTCGGATGACGTAGGGAAAGGGATCCAATCGAGTGAAGCCCATGGCTTTCAGCGTTGCAATACTGCGGTCTTGGGCTTCCTTAGCGTTAAATTCCGGAATTAGAGGGATGCGAACGAGGATTCGCTCCGCTCCTGCAAGGGACAGAAGTTGTTCTAAATTTTTATGGGCAAGGGTGGCCTCTTTCCCGGTGTAGTTTTGGTAAATGGAGGGATCCATGTCTTTAATGTCCACGATGAAGCCATCTATGCATTGGGCGGCCAAGGTTACGATTTCCGGGGATACGTGGAGGGAGGTCTCGGCATAAATCTTCCAGCGGTTGCCGCAGACCTGCCGAAAGTGATGGATAAACTCCGCGTGCAACAGGGCTTCGCCGCCACCGAAGGTTACGCCGCCTCCGGTTGCCTGAAAATACAGGTCATCGATCTTTACCAGGTCGAACAGCTCCTGTGGGCTTACCATGGTAGGGGGTGTTTGCAATACCTTCTTGTTGATGCACCACTTACAGGACAGGGGACAGCCTGCCCCTGCAATCAAAGTGGTGACACCTTCTCCGTCTACCTCCATACGCAGACGAGATATGGACAGAAGGGGGTATAGGGGTTCAGTCATTGTTTTCCCCGCCTTGTTCCGAGGGCTCTTCGGCACCGGGGTAAGGA
>JAZSAO010000379.1:0-6842 GCA_045601945.1 Faecousia sp.
CGCTAACATGGTTATGTTAGGTGCTTCCATTCAGGCTATGGGTAACTTAGGTGTAGAAACAATCAAGGAAATGCTGGTTCATATGTTCACCGGTCCTAAGGCAAAGCTGGTTGATCTGAATATTGAGGCACTCCGTCGGGGCGCACTCTGTGTTGAATAAATCATCAGAAAGGAGAAGTCCTATGCTTCCCGAAATTCAAATTTTCAAAACTCAAACTCCTAAGGAAAAGCCTGTAGACGAGTCTACATTAGGCTTCGGCAAGCGTTTCTCCGATCACATGTTTATGATCGAATATGACGAGGGACAGGGCTGGCATGATGCCCGTATCGTTCCCTACGCTCCCCTGCAGCTGTCTCCCGCCGCTCCCGTACTCCACTATGCACAGGAGATCTTCGAGGGTCTGAAGGCTTACCGCCGGGCTGACGGCAAGGTACAGCTTTTCCGCCCGGAAGAGAACGCAAAGCGCCTCAACAGCAGTGCAGAGCGTATGTGCATGCCCACTCTGGACGTAGAGTATCAGGTAAAGGCTATGCAGGCACTGGTTAAAGTAGAGGAGGATTGGGTTCCCCATAACGACGGCACCTCCCTGTATCTGCGCCCCACTATGATCGCCGTTGGCGAGGAACTGGGCGTTCACCCCTCCGATCATTATCTGTATTACATCATCTGCTCCCCCTCCGGCGCTTATTATAAGAACGGCATGGCTCCCGTCCGGATCCGTATCGAGGATCACTATGTCCGTGCTGTCCGTGGCGGCATCGGTGCATGGAAAACCGGCGGTAACTACGCCGCTTCCCTGAAGGCAGGAGCAGAGGCCGCAAAGGACGGCTTTGATCAGGTTCTGTGGCTGGACGGCAGAGAGAATCGCTACGTTCAGGAAGTAGGCGCCATGAACATGATGTTTGTCCTGGACGGCAAGCTGGTTACTGCTCCCATCGAAGACTGCATTCTCCCCGGCATTACCCGTAAGAGCATCATGCAGTTGGCTGCCGACAAGGGTTTGACTGTAGAAGAACGTCCCATCGAGCTGACCGAGCTGTTTGAAGCCTACGAAAAGGGCACTCTTACCGAAGCCTTTGGCACCGGTACCGCCGCTGTCATTTCTCCCGTTGGTGAAATGTGCTACAAGGATCGCTCCATGAAGCTTTCCGGCGGTAAGATCGGCCCCATTGCCCAGGCTATGTACGATGCTCTGGTAGGCATCCAGACCGGCTCTCTGGAAGATCCCTACAACTGGATCACTCCCGTATAATTAATACATCAAGATTTATTTTAACAGAATAACAGGAGGTACCCTATGAACAACGACAGTTCTTATCTGTTTTGTCGTAGTCAAATGGATGCCGATGAAATTCTCCTTTGGCAAGGACGTCCCACTGCAAAAGGCTTATGTATGTCAAAATATGACAGGGTCATTTTCTGTTTCGGGATTGGCTTTACCTTGTTCGCGGCATTCTGCCTCACACTCGGATGGATGTATAGTGATGCCGACTTGTTACTCATCTTATTCACCATTGTCTTCCCGGCCGCCGGTATCTTTGTTGCCTATGGACCTCTTAAAAGAGGTCTCCGGACTCGGAATCACACCGAATATGCCATTACCAACAAAAGATTGTTCCGTCGTATAGGCATCCATACCGATGTGTTCGCTGAAGGAATTGCCCAAGGATACGAGACCATTCTCCACAGAAACGGCACCGCAACAATTCGATTTGCCGCAGTGCTCGAGCCTAATGCCGTGCCTTTCTACGTAAACGGGCGAGAGGTCATTCAGCCCTTAACCCTTGTAAAAATCCCAGATTACGAAGGTGCACAACAGGCTCTGACCACTCTGCAGTATTCCTCCTCTTTCTCCCCTGAATCACCTTGAAAGGAAATCATTATGGAACAAGATATGTATAGCTTTTGCCGCGGGCAAATGGCCCCGGACGAATTTGTCATATGGACCGGAAAACCCGAAACCAAAAGTAATCTTTTCATAGGTCAGAATTTATCCACAGTTCTCTTTGCGATTCCTTGGACCGCCTTTGCTGTTTACTTGACTGTCACAGCTGCTCAATTCCCCGGTCTCTTTTTCCTGTCCGGTATCCCTTTCCTTGCAATTGGTTTATATATGCTCTTTGGCAATTTCATCTATACAGCATATATGCGTAAACGCACCGCTTATGTGATTACCAACAAACGAATTTACCGCCGTATGGGACGGAAAACCGACAATCTTTCTGCCGCTGTTATGCCAACCTATGAAACCATTATGCACCGTAACGGCAATGGCACCATTCGGTTCCCCTTGGCCAACGATCCTTATCAGAGGACCTATCGGGTAAATGGCCGTGTTGTGACACACTACTTCTCTCTGGACAACTTGGCAGACATTGATCGCGTCCAACAAGCCATCGCCCGTATGGATCGTATCAGCTAATTCCACACCGTACTGAGGGGCTACTTCATAGGTTCTGTGGCTCGGATAGCCCGAAAAAAGTCTTTGCCCGGCATCTGTGATGCCGGGCAAAAGTTCCCCATGCGCCGGATGGTGCAAATTCAGAGAGGCGATTCCCCCGCAGCATTCCTAAATCAATCTTATCCTACAGGAGTTTTTTATGGAACAATATACCGATTACAGTTTTTGTCGAAACCTAATGGGCTATGGCGAACAGATCCTGTGGACCGGGCGACCGAAAGTAAAAAACATTTTCTCAGCTGTCCCTTTTTCCTCTTATGTCACCAGTTTCTTATGGACTGCCGCTTGTCTGTTAATGTATCTTTTAGTAAAAAATTACGTAACGGACGGAGAACGGATTTTTCGTCTGCTGTGGGTGGTCTTTATCGGCATTGGCATTTACGGTTTGTTCGTTTGGCCTTTCCAGGCGTACTATCAGCAAAAGAACACGGCCTATGTCATTACGAACAAAAAGATCTACCGTCAAAGAGGACAGAATGTTAAAACACTTTCGGCTTTTGATATGAAGGGCTATAATACCGTCTATCGTAAGAATGGCACCGGAACCATTAGCTTCCCCATTGTAACCATGGTTCCCGGATCTAACCGTCCGTACAGATCTGAATTCAAACTGGAAAATCTGCCGGATACTGACCGGGCTCTGCAGGCTATTTCCGCCATGGAAACCATCTGATTCTCAAACTTACAGGAGCTAACCTTCATAGGGTAGCTCCTGTTTTATGTTAATTTCTAATGAAACAACAGGATAATCTCATTGCATTTTTACCATTTATATGGTAATATAAAATTGGTTATTTTCAAGAAAATATACAAGGAGGATCCCGTATGCAAAAATTTATTCGTTTCCTTAGCCTGCTCCTGCTCCTTTCAATGGTACTGTCTCTTCTGCCTGCATTCCCCGTTCTGGGTGCAGAGGCAGCCGAGAACGAAACCGTAGCACAAGCCCCTCTCCCTGAGGAAAAGCCTACTTCCAAGGCCGTTTCTGTCGGCAGTATTTCCGTCCCTGCCTACAGTGGCGGTACTGCTTCAAGCTGGATGACCTATGACTGTGGCCAATACTTCGGTCTGTCCAATACCGGGACCCAGTCCAAGATGCAGATCATCAAGGGCACTTCCGGCACACAGCTTCTGAACTATCGGGACAAACTCACCGGTTTGGGTTACACCCTCCTGTATCAAAAGGCAATTGCCGCTCAATCCGGCACAAACCGCCACATTAAGTGTCTGTCTCCAGATGGCACTTTTGTCATCTACGCCTACTATGTAGAGGCCTATCAGGAGACTCGCATCATCGTCGATACCAATGTTGACACCCTCCGCAATTACACCTATCAGAGCACCGGCAACTATACCCAACGCACAGAGTTGTATATGGTACCCTTCTCCGCTTCCGAAGATGGCTTCCTCTACAGCAGTGACTACGGCTCTCAAAACCGTAACAATGCAGGTGCTATGTACGTCATCAGAATGGCAGACAACAGCCTGTTCATCATCGACGGTGGCAGCTACATCCAGATGAGCGACCGCGATTGCGAACGAATCTACGCCCTCATGCGCCGCATCACCGGCATTCCCGAGGGGCAGAAAATAACCATCAACACCTGGTTTGTCACCCACTACCATGATGACCACGTTTCCGGTTTCCCCCGTTTCCTATCCAAGTATTATGCGCAGTTTGATCTGAAGAATGTTATGTACAATTTTGATGTTGTGGGCGCTTCCGGGGATAATATGGAAATCATTGGAAAGCTCTATCCCAATGCCAAGTACTATAAGCCCCACACCGGCGAATCTTTCACTATTTGTGATGCAAAGTTCGACGTACTATACACTGTAGAGGATCTCTACACCCCCAACAGCAGTAATAAGTTGACTTTAAGCGATGCAGGCTGTATGCGCAAATCCAACGAAGAGAACAACTGCTCTGCCGTACTCCGTCTCACCATGGGCAACAAGGAAGTTCTCTTGACAGGTGATATTTACGACGCAGACCGCATCCTCATTGCCATGTATCCTGCCGCAGACCTCCACGCAGATGTGCTCCAGATCCCGCACCATGGCTTCGACGGACATGTCACACTGGTTAAGGCCATTGCTCCCACCATCTCCTTCATCAACCAGAACGAAAGTTCCATGGGAAACCGCAAGAGCAACTACAACAACAACCGCGGTTGGGCTCCCTATGCCGGAACCATTTATTACGGCAACTCTGAGCTCGTGGGCTACTGTGCCGAAACCGGCATTTTCCTCCGTGAGCCTTTTACCGAGGCAGTAGACTGGCTCAGTTGGGGCAACTTGACCCGTGACATGGATGAAGCAAATCCCTACACCGGCAGTGCTGTCACGGATCCCGATCAGTATTACCGCTATGACCGTGTAAACACCGTTCTCCCCTCCATTAGCGGAACATACATGATCGTAGACGACAAGATGGGATATCCCCTTTCCTACAACACCTCTAACGGCACAGTTTCCAACGCTTCTACCGTCTTCTACACCAACAATGACAGATACTATTTCGGCTCCTCTCTCCGCAGATCCGTCAACTGGAATATGACCTTCAAGAAGAATTCAGACTCCTCTCTGGCCATTGTAACGGACTGCATCGGCTGCTATACCTCCGGCTCTGTTAAGAAGGGTAGCGGAGATTATTGGGGCACCAATACCAAATATCCCAACATGGCACTGGGCAGAGAAGACACCTATGAAGCCTCCGGCATGTTTAGTTCTTGGAGTTCCTTCAACAATCAGATCGAAGAGTCTACCAACGCTGTCCGTATGGATATGATGAAGGACAATACCTTCTTCCTCTACGCTCGCTATAATAACTCCGACGGCACTTCCAGCTATCGTCCCTTGTACCGTGATCCCAGCCTGACTACAACTGCCGGTTGGGGGGTAGCAAAGCTGTCCAAGGCAGATGCTCTGGATAAGGTAGACTATATCCGTCTGCGTCTGTACGCCTACAATGCAACTGCAGACACCATGACCTTGACATGGTCCGGTCACAAGAACTATTATGCAAATCCCGGCATCAGCAAGAGCCAGGCGCTGTCTCTCTTGACCGCCGATCTCCGTGTTAACTACAAATTCAAGAATTCCGGAGACACCGGTGAGATCTTCTATGACGGATGGCAGAAAAACGCCGCCGGCACCTATTGGTTAGAATTCCCCTCCGGTTATAGCGGAAGCACACCCGGCAACTACACCATTACCATTAAGTTTAAGAACCATGCAGGTACGACCCTGACTTTAGGTAACTTTACCCTCCATATCCGTAACCGCAGCAACGACAATGCTACCAAGTCCCTGTTCTTCGATTTCAACGATGATACCGCTTCCAGAAAGAACTACGAATTCGAATCTCAGTACAACGGCACCAATTTCGATGCCACCTCCCGTTGGGAGTTCATCGAGTACAACGCTTCCACCAAGTCTAACGACATTACCTCCGGCTTTGTAGACACCCTGTCCGGCACTTTGAAACTCTATACGAAGGCAGCGGACACCAACCGAAAGAATTTATCTGTCCGTACCTATGCCGGTGGTCTCAATCCCCTGAACTTCAGCCCCAAGAACGCCGAGATCGTCCAGATCCGCTTCAAGGCCGAAAATTTAAAGGCCGCCACCGGCGAAACCGCCAATTTCCGTCTGTGTTACTTCAAAGACAGCGGTACCGAGTTGCAGTACGACACCATATATTCCTTAGGCGCTGATTATGTTGCAAGCGGTAAATATGTTGTTGTTACCGTTTCTACCAGTGATGCTTTCCGCAACGCCACTGCCATTACCGGCATCCGCCCCGCCTTCTCCTATGTGATCCCCGCAGATACCTCTAAAGCAGGCTCTGTTACCATTGACTACTTGTATATTGGACCCGCTTCCGGCGCTCCCGTACAGGAAGATCGCAGTCTGTTCTTCGATTTCACCAACTCTGCAGAAGCACAGACTCGTTACACCGGTGAAGCATACAACGGCCTCAACTTTGACCGCGAGACCATGCCCAACTGGTCTACCTCCGAGACCTCTACCACTGCAAAGATCTATAACGATTGCACCATCTCCAATGCAGAAGGTGTCCTGAAGGTCAATGTAGCCGAGGATCTTGCCTATGGCACCACCAACAGCTATTACGGTCCCTGGCTCGTTACCTCCGGCTGTACCGGCTACTTTGTAGACCGTGACAATCGGGATTACCACGCTCTGGGCTTTGAACCCCAAGCAGGAGACGTGATCCAAATCCGCTTTAAGTTAGAGGGCTGTATTGCCGCAACGGGCTCCGATCCTGAAATCGTCGTGGTTTACGATCGTACAACTGACGGTGTTTCCGACCGCGGCAGCTATAACATGACTGCAAGCTATTCCTTGGAAAACGGCGTT
>JAZSAO010000380.1:0-8251 GCA_045601945.1 Faecousia sp.
GGTATAGTAAGTCACGGTGCTACCGGAAGAGGAAGTGCTACCGGTCAGCTTGTAGAGGCTGATGGTCTTCTGAGAAGAGTAGGTGCTGGACTTGAAATAACGGAAGCGATCCTGACCGGAGGTGGTATTAAACCGCAGATATGCACCGCCGCTCTTAATGGTAGCTACACCGGAAGAGGACACACTGATGGTATTGACATACTTAGTAGAAGTGGACTTATTCATACCATTGGCATTGGAAGTTCTGCCGATATAGTAGCCGCTTGCAGTACGGATAGAGTAGCCGGAACTATACTTGGCAATGGTAACTGCGTACTTGTTCACGGTGGTGGAAGCCTTGATGGTGTTGCCGGAAATGGTAACAGTCTTGTAGTTACTTGCAACATCGGGGTTAGTAAGGCTACCGTTGAATGCCATCTTCTCACCTTCGTAAACGATCAGGTAAGTGCCGGACCAATCACTGGGAGTAGAAGTGACCTTGGTATAGGTAGTACCACTGCTTGTAGCGGTGGAAGCAGTGTACTTATACAGTGCTCGCAGGGTAATAGAAGAATTGATGGTATAGGTGCTACCGGCCTTATAGTAGGTAGGAGCAGTGGTGCTGCTGCTTACGCTGGAGGTAGTCCAACCAACAAAGGTGTATCCGGAAATGCTGCCGGGAGTAGGCAGAGTCACACGACCACCCTTAGCAATGGTCTGGGTCTTATAGGTAGAAGAACCGACCATAAACTTAACCGTAATATTGGAAGTAGAGCCGGAAGAAGAACCGGAAGAAGAACCGGAGGAAGAACCGGAGGAAGATCCGGAAGAACTACCGGTAGATGTGGAAGAACCGGTGCCATTGGAGGGGGTCTTCATGCCGGAAGGAACGCTGTAACCCAGAAGCTTCCATCCCAGTTCAGGATAGTCGATAAAGGGGTTACGGCTACCCTGAATAGACTGAACAGAGTCATTACGGCTCATTTCAAAGGTATCTACAGGGTCATTCTTGCACCAATTGAGCAGGGTAGAAACATTGGTAAAGACCTCAGTTACAGAACTCATGGAAGTAGCCATGACATAGTCATAGAGTACAACACGAGCGCAGTCGCCCTTAGCATTGCTCAGTGCCTCAAAAACACCATTGGCATAGTAGCCGCAAGTAACGCTACCATTCTTGGAAGAGGTCTTCATTGCCTTAGCACCACTACCTGCATCGCCGTACTTATTGTTGTTACGGCCAGAGTTTGCAGTGGGATCAGCAGGACGCATTGCATGGAGGTCACCCTCGACAGCATTGCCGCCCAAAGACTGGGGCCACATATGCTCACGGTTCCAACTCTTACCGGAATCCCATGAACTGGTAGTAGTCTGGCTGGAATAGAAAAGCACAAGTTTGGAAGTACTGCCCTGATAAGCATCGGTGTACTTCATATAAGAACGCAGACCATTGTAGCCTACGGTGCTGTTCTTCTGCTTTACAAGAGTACGCAGTGCGGTACGCAAACTGCTACCGGACTTAGCAGACAGACTTGCATAGGTATAACTGCCGGTGTAGTAGGACTTCGCTTTAGAAGAAAGGGATGTGCAGACAGTGCCACGCTTGCCGCTGTTATAGGTGTAAGAAGCAGCACTTGCACAGGTTGCCATTGCCGCAAAAAGACCCACAAACAGAGCCAGAGTCAAAACCAAGGATAAAACTCTCATGCTAAGTTTCTTCATAGGAAATGTCATCTCCATTCATAGTTTAGGCTCATATGCCTATATTGCTTCATATTTTATCATATGATTTTCCATTTTTCAAGTTCAGTAAATTTCAGCCATTTCTATTATGCAACTTTACATTGCATAATCACCCACGTTATTTTTCACGAACTTTTTCGCTTCGTTTTGTGCATTTTGACGAATCATAAATTTTAATCTCTTTACAGGACATTTATGCATCATTTTATGAATAGTCCTTGCATTTTTGACTCCCGGCGGTTATACTGTTTTATGCAAAATATGTACGCATCCTATGTGCATTTTCCCTATCGTAGAAAGGAGTTCTCTCATGATCAGAAAGTCTATGCGAATAGCCCTATCTCTCTTTATCATTCTCGCCACAGTACTATCCTTTTTCCCGTTTCCCTCAGTCTATTGCGCAACCGGTACTTTGCAACGCAATACCGGTACACGAGATGTTGTGTGTACCGAACTCAGTTCCCAAGCACTTCGCTACTACAGTGGGACATATAGCTATGATGCGCTATCTACCCTTTCCGGTAGAAGCAGTCCCACCGATTCTTATAAAGCCACGCAAAACAACCCTCTATATACTACCCTTCACACCCTTATGGAAAGCACGCATTCATACCATGCAGTATACAGCGGTTATGAAAGTGATTCTCTTGCTACTTACTGGGTAAAAACCGATGCTGAAGCCGGGAGTGACACATATCTGTATTTTTACACAGATCGTCTCCGTAGTGAACTGAGTAATACAACCCTTAATCGCGAGCATGTGTGGCCCAAGTCTAAAGCCTCTTTTTACCAAATCAACGGCGGTGCTGATCTTCATCACCTGCGGCCTTCTATTGAATCTGTCAACTATGCTAAAAGCGATCATAGTTTTATGGACATCCCTGATACCGCTTACGGAAGAACCACCAGTAATATCGAAGGGAAGGTCATTCTCGAGATCCTCAAGGATCAAGGCAAGGTAGAGGTTCGGGACAATATCAAAGGAGATATTGCACGGATTCTTCTCTATGTTTACTGCCGCTGGGAACAACCTAACCTCTACTCCGATGTTGCAAGCAACTATCTCCCTCCCTATGATTCCGACGACACCGCCAATAACGGCAGGCGTGCAATCGAAGATCTGAATACGCTCCTGCGTTGGTGCCAATCCGACCCCGTAGACCAATGGGAAATGGGGAGGAACGATCAGACCGAAAATGTGCAAGGGAATCGAAATGTCTTTATCGACTATCCGGAACTGGCATGGCTCCTATTCGACATGGAACCTCCCAAGGATATGCCCACTCCCTCCGGAGAAGCTATGAAAGAACAGTACGAAATCACCGTCAGCGTCAACGATCCTTCCCTTGGATCCGCTACCTTAGCAGGCAAGGTAATCACCGCTACTCCCGCAAAGAATTGCGAGGTAGTTGGCTATACGATACTCTCCGGCAACGCCACCGTAAAGCAAACCGGTAACAGTTTCAGCGTAGAACCTGCTTCCCATTGCCATATCCGGATCCAATTCCGCAAAAAGTCCACGGTCACTTTAACCTTCCAAGGTGCCGATCCCATTATGGACTATGTAGGAAACACGGTCACTCTCCCCCAAGGTCTCTCCGCTCCGGAAGGCTACACCTTTGTAGGCTGGACCACCGCACAAGTTACGGACAGCACTTCCGCAGTCAGCTACTTAAAAGCAGGCAGCAGTTACACATTAACGGAAAACACCCATTTCTACGGTCTCTATTCCTATACCTCTCAAGGTACTATTACGAACGGTGCCTATACTAAGGTCACCAAAGGTCCCACTGATTGGAGCGGTGATTATGTTCTGGTCTATGAGTCCGGCAGCTATATTTTTGACGGTTCTCTCTCCAATCCCAACACCATGGGGAATGTTCGGAATGTTACTATATCCGGCAATTCTATCCCCTACGCCAATGCCCACAACTATCGCGTAACCATTGCAAAGCGAAATGACGGCACCTATAGTCTCCGTACTGCAAGAGGCCATTACATCGGTTGCACCGGCAGCTATTCCGGCCTTGCCTATGGCGCCACCGATCAGTATAGTAATCAGATCACTCTAAACAGCAACGGTACCGCCACCATCACCGCTTCCAACGGCTCCGGATTCGGTTGTTTCAGCACCCTGAAACGGTTCCAGTATTTTTCCGGTGCAACAGGTTACGGAGCCATTGCTCTGTACCGCAGGGAAACCACAGGTCTCACTACCGTTTATACCACTCAACTACCCAACGAGTCAGACGGTTCTGTAGATGAGTCGATTGTCATTTATCATTCTCTGAATCTGGCAAGCGATATTTCCATTAACTATGCCGTCAGCACCTCCGGGCTCAGCAGTTATGACAGCTATGTCATGGAATGTATCCTTCCCATTTATGAAGGAAACAATCTCACAGGTAGCCACACTATAACGATCCATCCTACTTTAAAGGGTAGCTATTATTATTTCACCCTCACCGGCATCACCGCCGTTAACATGAATGACGATATCTCCGCAACACTTCGCATGACTAAGAACGGCAAGGAATATACCTCCGTTACGGATGTATACAGTATCTGCAGCTACGCTTACAGCCAGCTGAACAAAGCTTCTGCTTCGCAACAGTTGCGAACCCTTTGTGCAGAACTTCTCCGTTATGGTAGTTCTGCACAGCATTACAAGGCCTACCGTACCGATGCGCTTTCCGATTGGGCTATGACCGAAACACATCGCAGCTATCTTCAAGACTTAACAACCGTAACGTTCAGCAATACCAACACCGTCATCGCTGATTTAGCCGATCCCTCTGTTACTTGGGCAGGCAAAGCACTGAACTTAGAATCCAAGGTTACGCTTCGTTTTATTATCAATGCTGCGAACTGTGATACCGATCCCCAATCTCTAAGTCTCCATGTATCCTATGTAGATCTTTCCGGTGTGGAAAAGACTTGTATCCTGCAGAACTGTGAAGTCTACGATATAAATCGTGCCTACTACTCCTTCTCCTTCGACGGGCTTTTGGCCGCCGAACTCCGCAGTGATATTTCTGTGGCAGTCTACGACGGAAACACCCGGATCTCACAGACTTTGGAGTATAATGCAGCAACCTACGGCAGTAATAAGTCAGGTACGCTCCTCACCCTCTGTCAAGCCCTCTTTGCCTATTCCGATGCCGCTAAGGCTCAGTTTTCCTAATTCTTGATTTTCACTCGCAAGCACATAAAGCAGCCTGTCGCAAAGGATCATCCTTTGCGACAGGCCATATTTTTTATTGATTGCGCTTTTTACCGCAAGATCCTGCTATTGGGCACCCGCTGCAAGAACTGCAGGCACAAGTATTTTCCCCTCGTTGCTTTTTACGGAACATATTCCACAACACTGCACCGAGAGCAACCAGAATCAAAGCAAGGACCATCCACGACAAGAAATTCATATTCTTTTATTCATTCCTGTACAGGGCTCAGGAATCGCATCAAAATAGTTGCTACCTGCGCACGGGTAGCACTTCCTTCGGGGCGGAGGAACGTTAGACCGGTGTTGTTGTCCCGAACACCATTGACCAAACCTCTCGCAACAGCCCACTGGAAAGCTTCCACAGCGTAACGCTGTACATTCTTTGCATCGGGGAAGCTACTGAGATCCGCTCTCTCGGGAGGATCCATTTCAGACAGCTTTGCGAAGCGGAACAGAATAGTAGCCAGCTGTTCTCTGGTGATCTGATTATCGGGGCGGAAGGTCCCGTCATTGTATCCTGTTACAACACCCTGCTCTGCTGCCCAAGCAACAGCCTCTGCATACCACTTATCATCGGACACGTCAGAGAAAGTAGAAGCAGCCGCTTCGGGTTCCCCTGCACTACGCCAAAGAACCGTGACCAGCATAGCACGAGTCATCGTTTTGTCGGGAGCAAAAGTGGTTGCACTCATGCCGTTAAACAAGCCATGAGACACTGTGAAGTCAATGCCTGCATGAGCCCAGTTGTCAAGAGCCGGCATATCCGTAAAGATCAAGGAGCCACAAGCCTCTCCATATTGACAGCCACCTGCAACGCCAAGGGCAGGAATGGTCTCGTCCTTGGTCTGTCCGCAAGACAGGCAGGTATAGGTTTTTGTGCCGGACTCGGTTTCGGTAGGCTGAAGGGTCACGGTTCCTTCATTCCATGCATGACCATCAGCAGGGATCGTCTCTTGGTAGCTGTCACCGCAACGGGAGCAGGTATAGACGGTAGCGCCGTCTTCTGTGCAAGTAGGCGTTGTTACAACAGAGTCGTAGCTATGACCAAGCATTTCTGTCGGCTCGTCCTTATAGCTGTAGCCGCAGGAGGTGCATGTATGGGTTGTATAGCCGCCTGCAGTGCAGGTAGCCTCTGTCACAACAATTTCAAAGGTATGCTGGCACTTCATAGGATTGGTGGTGTAGTAAACCACACCGCCGTCATTGGTAAACAGCTGGGGCAGAACCAGTGTAGAGGAAACTGCATTGGTATAGGTGGTAAAGCGAGGAGAACTTCTGTTATAGAGGATCCGTCCGTAACTCTCATTTTCGGAATACATGGTTGCATTTCCGCCGTTAACGGTAATCTTCCACTTAGTAGAACCGCTTCCCCAAGCAACGTTCTTCTGACCTACAACGCCCAGAAGCTTTCCGTCTGCTCCGGCAAGAGTCCATGCGTTTTTCTCGCCACCTACAGTAAGGATCACTGCATCATCGGGAAGCTTTTCAATGGTATTACCGTCCTTTGAGAAGGTAGCATCGCTATCGGTCATGTACTTGCTACTAATGGGAGCGGCAACTACGCCGTTTTCTACAGATGCGATCACCAGTTGAATGCCGGCACGCAGGTCTGCCTCATCCGTAACACGGACCCATTCACCAAAACCTTCCCCATCACTGTAAGAGCACAGTCCCAAGAAGTTTACATTTCCATTGAGAATATAGCTGCTGCCTGCCTCATAATAAGAAGGCTTAGCAGAGGTATCTGCCACTTCTTCCGTGACCCAACCTACAAAACGATACCCCTGAGGTGCAGTTCCTTTCGGAAGGACGATAGCCTCACCCAGGTAAGAGGTAATGGACTCTGCGCCCATATTAAAGCTTGCGGTAGCAGGGGTCTTAGGTGCAAAATTGATCTGAATCGTGCAATCGGACGCCGGCGTTACGGTAAACTTGTTGCCGTCATGCTTTACCGTTGCCTGACCGGACAGAAGGGTATAGCCTTCGGTATAATAGCCGGTCTTGGGGGTAGCGGTGATCCGTCTGCCATTTTGCTCTACAGTACCCCACTGGGTATTGTTAGATACAACGGTAATGGTGTAGGATGCAGTATTGAGGGGCAGCTTTTCGGGAACATCCATGTCTGCAGGAGGCTCCTGACCAAACAGCAGCCATGCAAGCTCGGGATAGTCAATAAAGACGTTACGGTTACCCTGTACGGACTGGGTAGCATCATTACGACCCATTTCCCATGTATCAACGGGGTCCATTTCACACCACTGGAGCAGGGTTTCCAGGTCGTACATAACGCGAAGACCATTGTTCTCGTTATCATCGGGACCCATTTGTGCATTGGGGTCGTTTTCAAAAAGGTTCTTGTCTTCCCAACGGGTATAAACGTAGAGAAGAATACGGGCAACGTCACCCTTAATGTTATCGTTAACCTCTACAAGGCCAATTCTGCTACCCTTATCGGTAAAGTCTCCGTCATACCACAGAACGGTCTTTCCGGATTCAGGTTCTTTGTTGGGGTTGGAAATCATTTCCCTAACGTTGCCAAAGGTGTAGTTGGAACGGGTAGAGTTCATGCCGGAGTTTGTGGGGCGCAGATGGTGCAGGTCACTGCCGCCGGCAGTCTGGAGGAAAGCCGCACGGGACTTGGGCCATACGTGCTCACGGTTAAAGCCACCGGTAGTATCGGAATAGAACAGCTGGGGCTTTCCGGAACCGTTGTTGCAGTCTGTATCGGGCCAGAAATCCTGCAGACCATTGGTGCCCTTGTAGTTGACCTCATAGGTATGTGTCTTGGTCATTAAGGTCTGCAGAACATTGTACAGTTCACTGTCTACAGCCTTGAGACAGCTACCCGTGGTATCTGTATCATATTCAACCAGAGCAGCCGGACTGTAGTCTCCCACATAGTAATCCAGTGCCTGATCGGACAGAGATGTGCACAGCTGATGTCTCGTTCCGGTGTTTCTCTTTGCCGCAAAAACAACCGGTGCCAAAGCAGACAGCAACAGCACGAGAATCAGTGCCACACTGATAGAGCGGCGAGTAAATTGTTTCATGGTTTTATCTCCTTTTTGATTTTTTACTGCCTACTATCATATCACACTTCCCAAAAAACGCAAGGAGATTTTTCCATATTTTACACAAAAAGTACAGAGGCCTCTTAACAAAAGGCCTCTGTCCCTATTATATAAAGTTTTGCTTTGGCTTTTAAGGAAGCATTTCCGGCATTGGCTGACCTGCCTCGATCATGGGAAGATACCAGTCTTCATAGTGATAAGGCTTCTCCTGCACTTCCTCCCAGTCCTGCCCCCA
>JAZSAO010000381.1:0-4747 GCA_045601945.1 Faecousia sp.
GCGTGGGAGGATGTAGTAATATCTGACCCCGTAGCCCCTCGCCGCTTAATGCCCAACAGACCGACAACCTCCTGTCAAGGCCGGCGGTCGATGGTTGGGATTGCTGACTCATTTACACCATCATAGAATAAAGCCGAAAAAACCGTAAACAAATTTGCCAACTCCTACTTGACACATACGACCAATACCGTCCAAAACAAACGAATTGACACACAACGGATACCGTGCTATAATATTTCCGAAACTTAGAAAGGAGCGAAAAGAATATGCTGTATGGGTTCTGCTGTAATTATGATATGCTTGCTTGTGTCGCTCCTTATATGCCCATTTGGTGATCAATGGGATATAACTACCATGCTCTTGACGGTGCAGGCTCCGGGCCTGCACCGTTTTCTGTCGTGAGGATCGCTATATCGGATATTTGGCATGTTCTGAAGAAGAGAAAACTATAAAACGAGGGAAATATATGGAAATCAGAAAATTGGTAGAGTCCGACTACGACATGGTAATCGAGTTGTATGTTCAACTGGATGAATACCATGTACAAGCTCGTCCTGATTGCTTTGTGCATCGTAAAAAAGAAGAAATTTATCCCAAGGACGCTTTCATCCATAATTTATCCTACCCCGGTGGTTTGGAGCTAGGTGCCTTTGATAATGACCTGCTTATCGGTATAGCAAGTGCAACACTGTGGGAAGAAAGCAATATGCGTAAAGATCTGAAAACGGTTTGTTTGGATAACATCTATGTTCTACCCACCTACCGCCGTAGAGGAATTGCTGCGAAACTCTTTTCTGAGGTGGAAACCTGGGCAAAAGAGCAAGGTGCGATTCGTTTGGATCTGCACACATGGGATTTCAACAAGGGTGCCATCGCTTTATATGAAGCTATGGGAATGACTCCCCAGCGATATGTTTTTGAGAAAAAACTACGATAATGATTCGACTTCACTATGGGATTGCACTAATCTATATGGCAATAAATGGAAATTCGATCTGAGATAAGGAGAAATCAAGGATGGACTATAAAATCCGTTTTGCTACACCCCATGACCACAATTTGATATACGCACTCAAGGCCGAGTCTGTCCGTCCTTATGTGGAAAGGATTTGGGGTTGGGACGAGGATTACCAAAGGAACGATTTTGATCGGGACTTCTCCCATATTGAGCAGTTCAATGTAATCGAAATTGACGGCGGTTTTGCAGGTTTCGTGCAGTATTCCTTTGAGTATCCTTATTTTGAAGTAATCGAGATCCATCTGCTCCCGGAATACCGTGGCAAAGGCATCGGCTCTGACATTCTGCGCTATCTCCAAAAGGTTTGTAATGCTCAGGACAGAAATATCCGCATTGGCTGTTTCAAAGAGAATCACCGGGCAAAGGCTCTTTATCAAAAGTTGGGATTCATGCAGACCGAGGAAACCGACACGCACTACATATTGGAATACCCCAACTACACCATCATCCCCTACGACGAAAAATATCGGGATGATATGATTTTTATGGTACTTGAAGCAAAAGATGCTCTTGGTCGGGTTCCCCGACTGAACGAGGATCTGCTGGATATTCAGAAGAACTACATTGACACCGGCGATATGTTCTGGCTTGCAGTTGACGAGCATAATCGAGTAATCGGCTGTATTGGCTATAACTCCATCCCCGGCACCACCGAGGTAAAGCTCCATCGGCTTTATATCAAGGCCGCAAGGAAACGCCAAGGCATCGGTACACGGCTACTCCATACCATCGAGCTCCACTTGCAAGAGAAAGGTAAAACTGCCGCCCATGTCCACCTAGGTGGCAAGGAATACTTTGAATCCCATAGCTTCTACCCGAAGCATGGGTATAAGGAATATGCACCCAGCATGATGAAGAAGGAATTATGATATGGAAATTAAACATCTTTCAAGTCAATACACTGTTCGTGATTTACTTCCGATAGATGTAGAAATGGTTTATGAGGTGCTGAAGAAGAACACCCTTTTCTATAAATACCATCCGCCAATGGTGACGGTAGAAAGCATCATTGAAGATATGGAAGCGCTTCCTCCCAACAAAGGCTATGAGGACAAACATTATATTGGATTTTTCAAAGATGATACTTTGGTTGCGGTTATGGACCTAATTGAGCATTATCCGCAACTTGGAACTGCATTGCTGGGTTTCTTCGCAATGAACTCTAACTTGCAAGGTCAAGGGATTGGAACGGAAATTATTTCTGGCAGTGTTGCTTATTTGGCACAAGTGGGTTTCCTAAAAGTCCGTTTGGGTATCGATAAAGGAAATCCTCAAAGTAAAGCATTTTGGTTGAAAAATGGTTTTGCTTTTACGGAAAAAGAGTACGAAAGCGACGGTTCCACAATTTTAGTGATGGAGAGAACGCTATGAATATACGAGACTTTTGGGATGCTGTACTGCGGCAGGATAAGCTTATCGGAACAAAGATTAAGGAGTAACCATCAATGGTTGATTGGAGAAAAATCAAGAAGATTGATGCCCACATACATATTCTCCCGGATTCAGTACACGAAGCAAATCCGGATTCTAATGTTGTGTGGGTCTATGCGAATCTACATAAGTACCGCGCAATGATGGAAAGACTTGGCATAGAAAAAGCAGTCATCATGCCGCTAAACGACCCATGGCTTATGTCTATGGAGTTTACTGTTGAAGCCGTGCATAAGAATCTCTATAAAATGAAGCAGCGATATCCGGGCAAGTTCTATGCTTTTGCGGATATTGATACACGGAATTCTTCTGCTGAATCTGTGGATGCTATCCGCAGAGCCATTCAGGAATACGGACTTGACGGTATCAAGATTCATCCCAATAACACCGGAGTAGATCTGAACAGTGAATATAACCAGGCCATCTTTGCTTTTGCACAGGCACACAGAATCCCCGTGGCAATCCATTCCTATCCCAATTCAGAGAGTGATCGAAGTGCAGCTTATCGGGTTGTAAATGTATTGGAGCAATACCCAAATTTGACCGTAATCGTATCCCACATGGGAGCCTATCAATGGGAACTGTTATTGCCTACTCGTGCTTATGTGGACTTTTCCGCGATTCTGCCGGACTATGTGCGTACATACGGCGTTCATAAAACAAACGAGATCCTACGAAAGTTCGGTACAGACAGATTGATCTTTGCCACCGACTACCCAGACAGTAGAATCCTGTCCCCGGAAGAAATCTACAATACTTACTTCGATATCCTCTATCAGATGGATTTTACCCAAGAAGAAGCCGAAATGATTTCATACGGGAATATAGAAAAGATTTTAAATCGTTCATAAGGCAGAGCAACAAGCAACGAAGATTGAGAAAATACACTATGATCGTTTTGTGCAGGGGGTGCTAATGTATGGATGAAATACTGTTTATAGGATTCAAGGGCAAAAATAATACATCTTCTGCACTTGCGAAGAGTATTTCTGCTGACAGCTATTTACTGACCAATTCGTTTGTTGGCCTAAAGCGAGACATCGATTTGCTAAGCACCTCTTGCAGTTGCATCATTCTCTTCGGGATAGACAAAGATCTGATCCATACTGTGAGGATCGAAAGTATAGCAAAAAAAGAAACTGAAATCGTCTCAGCCTTGAATCTAAGGACCATATCATCTCAATTAAACGATGTGGGCGTAGTAAATTTCATTTCTAATAAGCCAACAAGCTACTTGTGTAATGAAGCATATTGGTATTTGTTGCGGAAATTTCATGGGAATGCCGTACTGATTCATATCCCATCAAGCAAAAACGCTTCCGAAACACTTATGGAAAAACTGAGGATGGTATTTACAACATATCTAACCGATAAATAAAGGAAAACAACTATGACCATAGAAGAAATCAAGCTCCGAAGATTGTGGAGACAGCATCTTCTTGCGCCCGCTGATACGCAAACCGTAGTGAAAGATCTTTGCGGTGTGCAAGCACAGTTTTTGAGCCATGCGCTCCATGGGCTTTCCGTCCGCACAGAGGAAGTAAATACCGATGGTTTAGTCAAAAGCTGGGCAAACCGCGGAACCATGCATCTGTTTTCTGTGGATGATCTGCCGCTGTTTCTCCATAAAGGCAGAAAGCACTTCCTTCGCCCCGTAGATACCATGGACGCAGATACCTATGTGGATGCAACCCGCAAAGCCTATTTTGCAGATGTGATCATTGACGGAGTTTCCCATGGAATCTCTGAACGGGAGGCTTTGAAAGCTCTGTGTGAGCAAGCAGGCATGAGTGAAAGGGAAGAGAAAAGCATCTTTGATCCATGGGGCGGCCTCATTCGTGCTTTGTGTGAAAAAGGAACTCTTTGCTACAGGGTACAAGAAAAGAAGGCGTATGCCCTTTGCCCTCCCTTTGAGCCAATGGAGGAAGAACCTGCTCGTTTGGAGCTGGCTCGCCGCTATTTCACCCACTTTGGCCCGGCAACTATCAAAGATGCCGCCTACTTCTTCGGCGCAACGCAAACCACGGTCAAAGCATGGCTAAATGCCCTCCCGGTTTCTGAAATTTCGTACGATGGCAAGAGCTATTTTTACATCGACAACTGCCTTTCCACTGCAGATATTCCTTCCTGCCTGTTCTTGTGCGGCTTCGATCAACTCATGCTGGGATATGACAAATCCGAAAGCCTGTTCCTTCCCTCGGAGCATATTCGCGATATCTACACTCTCGGCGGAATCGTCCGTCCGGCCATTTTCATAAACGGTACTGTGGCAGGATGGTGGAATCAGAAAAACAACAG
>JAZSAO010000382.1:0-4066 GCA_045601945.1 Faecousia sp.
TACTACGAAATTTTCACAAAATTGGGAATCCCTACTGCCCTCTCCGCCGCAGTCGCGGCACCTCTCCCATTGTAGAGGCAAGGGCCTATACCAACTTGATGAACAGTTCGATAAACGAAAATTTGTATATGTTGTAATGTCGTGGGAGGATGAGGGTGTTGTCGCGAATAGATTTGGGAGATGACTCCTAAATGGAGCAAAACGGAAGTAGTGGCTCACTACTTCCGTTTTTAGATTGGTTTGTATGATTTTGGGGGATTAGGGTGCTTGCTGCTCCAGCATCTCCTCTAAGATTTGAGCGGCCATGGCGCAGAGTTCACCGCAGGGACGTTTTTTGTAGTATTGTTCCGTGCGCTCTTCGGGAGCGGCACCCTTGGATACGGGAACCCCCTCCAGCAGCTCTCTGCAAATGTAGGAACCGTTTTCTTCTTTGAAACGGGCGGCAAGGGTGCGGATTTTTTCGTAGTGGGCGGCCTTTGCTTCCTGCGTGGGAATGTGATCATCGGCATAGATCATGCCGGCTGCCATGAACATACCGGACACGGCGCCGCAGATCTCCCGTAACTTTCCCATACCGCCGCCGAAAGAGGCGGAAAGCTTCATAGCTGTGGCTTCGTCTAAGCCTGTTCGGTCAGAGAAGGCGAGAAGTACAGCTTGGGCACAGTTACAGCCGGACTCAAAATTCTTTTTTGCCAGTTCGGAATGGGTCATTTGACATCCTCCTTTATTTCTGCAGCAGGGATCTGCACGCCGTTAAATTTCAGCATATACCGCAGGGGATACAGACCCTGCAGGTAATGTTCTTCGAACCATTCATAGGTAGCTTGGGGCAGGTGAACCAGTTCCGGTGCATCACAACGGAACAGTTCAAACGTAGTTTGGTCTCCGGACAAAAGGGCGGCGATCAGTTCTACCTGACCGTCTCTTGCCAGCCGATCAAAGCAAGCGTCCATGAGGGTCACGCAGATCAGTTCCTCCCGGGAACCGCGATGCTCCTTGGTTCCATACCAGTACAGGAAATCCTCTTGGGTGAAGGCTTTCCGTGTGGTAACCAGAGCCAGTTTTTGGAACTCTTCTTCTGCCTGTCGTTTGAGAACATCAATGAGATAGTACATCAGCTTTTCGTCTAAGCTACAGCAATCGATAAGGACTTCGTATACGGAACGGGGACCGTCCGGCTCGTCGATTTGGGGAGGCGTGCTGCCGTCATCCTCTTGGGGGAGATCGGGTGTAGCAGTGGCATTCGGAACAGGATCCTCTTCAGGAGCCTCAGAAGAGACAAGCATGGCCTGCAGAGCGGCAATCAGATCTTCCTGACGGAAATCGGCTAACTCTTGAGGATCTATGGTTTCCCCGTCCTGTGCGGCACAGAGGTTCACAAAGGCAGGGATCCCCATCTCCATAATCTGTGCCTGCAGTTCCCCTGCTTTTGCAAGGGGTTCTTCATGAGTCAAAGTGATGCCCTCCGGTACAGGACGGAGGCCGTCGTTTATTTGTTGAATATAGGTAAAATAGCGGTCAATTACATTCATGGTATAACACCTCATCATAATAATAGCACGTTGGGCAGATAAAATCAACTGTACTTGACAGAAAATACCTAAAATTATATAATTTATTTCAGAACAAACTAAAAACCAGTACTATAAGGTGGGGTATATTATGCATATTCGTATTTCTTCCGACAGCACCTGTGATCTTTCTCCCCGATTGATTCAAGAAAATCATATCGTTATCAAGTCTCTCATTGTCAATATGGGAGATAAGAGTTTTCGAGACGGTGTAGATATTACACCCGATATGATCTATGCCCATGTTGCTACGGGGAATCCCCTCTGCACCACATCTGCAGTTCCTGTAGGTGATTACGAGGAATATTTTGGGGAAATAAGCAAGGATTGCGACGCGGTGATCCACATTAACTTAGGCTCCGGATTCTCTTCTTGCTACCAGAATGCCTGTATCGCGGCGCAGGAGTTCTCTAATGTTTATGTAGTGGACTCACGGAACCTGTCTACCGGTCAGGGTCATGTGGTTCTGGAAGCGTGTCGATTGGCTAAGATAGAGCAGGATCCTAAGGAATTGTGCCGCAAGCTGGAAGCCTATACGGATCGTGTTGATACCAGCTTCCTTCTGGATCGGTTGGACTATATGGTTAAGGGTGGCAGATGCTCTATGGTCGCGGCGCTGGGGGCAAACCTTCTCCGTTTGAAGCCCTGCATTGAGGTGGTAGGCAACAAAATGTCTATCGGTAAAAAGTACCGTGGCAGCTATGCTAAGAGCATTGAGTCCTATGTACGGGAACGCCTTGCAAATACAGACAATATCGAAAAATACGAGATCTTTGTAACTCATACCAAGGTAGAACCCGAAATCGTAGAGTTGGTCAAGAAAACGATCAATGAGTGCTGCGAGTTTGCTCACGTGTACGAGACCACTGCGGGAGGAACCATTACCTGTCATTGCGGAGAAGGCTGTTTGGGCATCCTTTATGTCCGAAAGGACTAATCAATCAAAAAATACAGGCACCCCCTTGCAATTAAGGGGGTGCCGTGTTATAATGGCTGTGTCCTTCGGGGAAACAGGTGGAAATCCTGTACGAGACCGTCGCCGTGAGGCATATAGAAAGACTTTCTCTTACCCATCGCCGCAGGTGGGGAAGATGCCATTGGAATTTTCCGAGAAGGCAGAGAAGATCCGTGCCAAGTCGAAAGATCCGGGGACACATCCTTGCAAGAGTTTGCGGTTCCGAACTGCGAGGAAATCAAATTTGGGCTTGGCCCAAAATATTAAAATTCCATAAAGGAGAATGCACAATGAAAAAGCACAGCATGAAGAAACTGCTGTCGCTGATCCTGTGCGCGGTGCTGATTGCGGCTATGGCACTGATCGTTACCGGATGCAGTGACACTAAGGCCCCCAATCTTTGGGAGACCAAGACTTTCACGGACGGAGATGTTCTGGGAAAAGGCAGTAAGGAGTTCACCCTTATCGTAGTGGATGGGGATGGCAAGGAATCCACTGCTACCATCCGCACAGAAAAGACCACCGTGGGAGATGCTCTCTTGGAACTGGAACTGATCAACGGTTCTGAAGAAGAGTATGGCCTGTATGTTAAGACCGTCAACGGAGAGACTTATGATTATGAAGAGGATGGAAAGTACTGGGCTTTCTATATCGACGGGGAATATGCCATGACCGGTATTGACCAAACGGAGATTCAGCCCGGGACAGCATATGAACTGAGAGCGGAATAAGGCCTATCAGATCTACAAAACCAAAGCCTTCGGGATACAACTCCCGAAGGCTTTTTGACGTATATTGACCGATCCCGGATTTGTGGCAAACGATGGGCTTGTGCCATAGAGAGGGAAGCCTCCTATGGCAAGAATAGGAAACAGTCGGAAAGGGAAGCAGAAGGGGACAAACCTCACAAGACGTATATCCCCATATCGTCTAAAAAATCCTCCATGGCATCTGCAGAAAGATCGGATTCGATGACCAGTAATTTTTTCATAGGATCCAACTCTGCTTTCTGAATCGGGGCTTTTTCGGTGAGATCCTCTTCGATCCGACTACAGCAATCCTTACAATGGCTGTGGGAGACACAGCTTCCGCAGGGGCGGAGGGTGACAGAAAAGCTATGTTTCATAATAAGAGGATCTCCTTTGGGATAGAATTTATATGCTAATGGAGCCGGTAGCCTTCAACTGAAGCTGCAGTTTATCTGCGATCAGTGCAATGAATTCGGAATTGGTGGGCTTGCCTTTGGTGAGGCTGACGGTGTATCCGAAGACCCGTTGGAGGGTGTCCAGATCTCCACGGTCCCAAGCCACCTCGATGGCGTGGCGAATGGCACGTTCCACACGGCTGGGAGTGGTTCCGAATGCTTTTGCAACCTGAGGATACAGGACTTTCGTAATGGCGTTGATCACATCCATATCCTTGACAGCGATCATAATGGCTTCACGAAGATATTGATAGCCCTTAATGTGTGCGGGAACTCCAATCTCATGGATCATAGATGTAACCATGGATTCGATGCTGGTTTCAAAACGGCTGTAGT
>JAZSAO010000383.1:0-4182 GCA_045601945.1 Faecousia sp.
CCGCGCTTCAGGAAGAACAGGTCGTCTACGGTGAACCAATGAACCAGATTGGGCTTAATGCTCTCGGCATAAGCGGCGGCTTCTGCCAAGGTGGCGCCTTCTGCACGCTTTTTTGCAGTGAGGTATACAAGCAGACCTTGACCAAGAGCGGCACAGAGGGTGTCTACTACGGTAATGGTTCTATCGGGAAATTCTTCGGTCAATTCCTGTGCGGCAATGGCTCCGGCACTGCAGGTGCCGCTGAGTCCTCCGGAAAAGCCCAGATAGAGAATGTCTTTCCCTGCCTGCAGATGGGGAAGGAAGGCATTGCGAAATTCCTCCACATTGACGGCGCTGGTGGAAATGTTAGCACCGTCACGCAGCTTTGCATAAACGTCTGCAAATTTCATGGAACTCTGATCCGGGTGATTTTGGTAGGTCTTGCCCTCCAGAAGGAAGGAAAGAGGAACAACTTGGATATCCAGATCTGTATAAACAGACATGGGAAGGTCTGCACAGGAATCGGTAATGAGAATATAACCTGCCATAGTATTAAACCTCCTTGGTATAGTAAATGATCATTTCTGCAGTGCTGCGGATGATGTCGGTTTGCTGATGTTCGTCGATAAGTCCACGGAAATGGACACCTCCGGTCAGGAGATTGGCGAGGATCAGACCTACGGATTCAATATTGATATCCTTCCGAATAGAGCCGTCTGCAAGGCCACGGGTCAGAGCCAAACGGGCAGGACGGTCAATGTTCTCCACATGGATGGAGCCGTACTGCATATAGTCCAGATCGTAGGAAAGACCTTCTCGCATGGAATAGGAACCCATATCCTGTAGAAAATCTACGTATTCCGGATGGGCTTCGTAAGTGGCAACATAGGCGTGAACGATCCGGGCGAAGGCATCGTGGCCTGTTTCGCCGGGGCGTTCTTTCTCAGCACAGCGACGGCGATGCTCTTCTAAGTACTCCTGCAAAAGGTGGTTGGCTACTGCAACGGCAATGGATTGCTTGGTGCCGAAATAACGGTAAACAGACATGGAGGACAGCATGGCCTCATCTGCAATTTGGGCAACGGTGGTTTTGTCGATGCCGTCTCGGAGGAATAGCTTAATGGCGGCGGAGATAATGGCGTTGCGATTGGTGATGCGCTCTTGTTCTCGGGTCATGGGTGCCTCCTTTTTGTTAGTGGGACTATAAGCTGTTAGTCATTATAACAGAAAAACGGTTTCCTGTCAAGAAAAAACCGTCGACCCAAAAGAACCCGGAGAGAAACGGGAAAAATTTTCGTCAGCCCCTTTATTTCTTGCGGAAAATGTATTAAAATAGATGGGATAAGAAAAACATGACCGAACAGAAAAGGAATTGGGTTATACTATGAACAAGAATTACGAAGAACGATTTATAAAAGCAAGAAAAGAATACATTGCAAGGCAGTTTTCTCACATGAACGATCGGCAGTTGGAAGCAGTGCTGACCACACAGGGTCCCTTGCTCCTGCTGGCGGGGGCCGGGAGCGGTAAGACGACGGTCCTGATCCATCGGATCGCAAATCTGATCCAATACGGTTGCGGATCCGATACCATAGAAATTCCTCCCAATGTAGGACAGGAGGACGTGCTGTTTTTAGAGGGCGTGGTTGCAAGTTCCGATTGTCCCTATGATGAGAGGGCAGAGGCTTTGTGTCGGTATGAGCCTGCGGCACCTTGGTCCATTATTGCCATTACCTTTACAAACAAGGCTGCAAATGAACTGAAAAACAGATTATCCGATATGCTGGGGCCTATGGGACAGGATGTTTGGGCTATGACATTCCACTCTGCCTGCTGTCGGATCCTGCGGAAGGAGATCCACCGTCTGGGCTACAGCACGGATTTTACCATTTATGACAGTTCCGATTCCGAACGGGTGATTAAGGAAATTTTGAAGGAGCGGAATTTAGATGAAAAACTGTTCCCTCCTCGAAATGTCCTGTCTATGATCTCCAAGGCAAAGGATAAAATGCGATCTCCCAAGGACTTTGCGTGGGATATGGGGGATGACGTGCGGTTCCGTCGTATTGGGGAGGTCTACGAAGAGTATGCCAACCGTTTGAAAACCGCAAATGCGCTGGATTTTGATGATATTATTGTACTCACTGTTCGTCTGTTACAGGAATTTGAGGATGTGCGAGTGTATTATCAGAAGAAATTCCGTTATGTACTGGTAGACGAGTATCAGGATACCAATCATATGCAGTATCTATTGACCTCTCTGCTGGCAGGGGGCTATGAGAATATCTGCGTGGTCGGTGATGACGACCAGAGTATTTACCGTTTCCGCGGGGCAACCATTGAGAATATTCTCAGTTTTGAACAGCAATATCATGGAGCCAAACTGATCCGTTTGGAGCAGAATTACCGTTCTACCCAGTGCATTTTGGATGCGGCAAACGGGGTCATTTCCAACAACCGCGGCAGAAAGGGCAAAAAACTGTGGACCGGAAACGGCGCGGGAGAGAAGATCGTTCATTTTATGGCTGCTAGCGAAAGTGACGAGGCAAACTTTGTGGTGGACACCATTATTGACGGCTGTCCCCATGCAAAGGGGTATCGAAATTATGCGGTATTGTATCGCACCAATGCACAGGCCCGTGCGTTGGAAAGCGCATTCCAGCGGGCAGGTGTTCCTTACATCACGGTGGGCGCCATTCGGTTCCACGAACGGGCAGAGATCAAAGATGTTCTGGCCTATTTATGGATCATTCACAATCGCAGTGATGACCTGCGGCTAAAGCGGATCATTAACCTGCCTGCAAGAGGCATCGGCGCTAAGACCGTTGAAACCGTGGAGCGTTTGGCGGAATCCGCAGGGAAGCCCCTGTACGACATCGTTTCCGATCCCTACAACTATCCCGCTCTGGCACGGTCGGCCACCAAGTTAATGGACTTTACCATGATGATCGAGGACTGCGCCGCACTGACGGATACGATGCGTCTGTCGGATTTTTATGATGAACTTTTGCAGAGAACAGGTTATCTTGCTATGTTGGAAGACAAGAGTGATCCCGACAACGAGGGACGCTTGGAGAACGTACGAGAACTGAAATCTGCCATTGTTGCTTACGAGCAATCCGTAGAGGAGCCTACTCTGGCAGGGTATTTGGAAATGGTTTCCCTCTTTACGGATCTGGAAAAATATGATGCCAATGCAGAGTGTGCGGTTATGATGACTATGCACGCCGCAAAGGGCTTGGAATTCCCCAATGTTTTCGTAGTAGGTATGGAGGAAGGTCTGTTCCCCAGTATGCGCTCCATTGGAGAATATGAGGAAATGGAAGAAGAACGGCGGCTGTGTTATGTGGCCCTTACCAGAGCCAAGAAGCGGCTGTATCTGACTTCTGCAAGACAGAGAATGCTATATGGACATACCTCTACCAATATGCCTTCCCGATTCTTAAAGGAGATTCCCGAAAAGCTGATCGACAAGCAGGAAAGCGAGAAGCTGTCCTTTGGCTATGACGGCTTTGGCGGATATGGATCTTCCTACGGTGGAGGTTATGGCGGCGCCTATGGGGGAGGTTACGGCAACCGGGGAAAGGGAAGCTATGGTGGCGGCTATGGCAGTTCCTACGGCGGTTCTTACGGGGGGGACTCCTATAATGCAGATTCCTATGGTGGCTCTTATGGAAGCAAGGCTTCCTACGGTGGCAGTTCTATGGCTAAGCCAAAGCCAAAGGCTACCAAGGCCCTTCCCGATTTCAAGAAGGGAGAAATGGTGGTTCACGATTCCTTCGGTCAGGGCATGATCCTGTCCGTCTTACCTATGGGTGGAGATGCCATGCTGGAGGTGGCCTTTGACAAGGTAGGAACGAAACGACTCATGGCCTCCACGGCTTCCCAGAGAATGAAGAGGGTGTAATTGTTCCTTTACAGCAAATCGGAAGGATAAATCACAGTTGATCGAGCCGATGGCTCGTAATGAAAAATGAAGTCGCGTTGCTGATGAATAATGAATAATGAATAATTGATGTGTGGCTACGCCACGGATTGAAATAGGGCTACGCCCATGTTGTACCATCAAATCACAGTTTATCGGCCTGTTTATGGTTTGCACCTACGATCATAATCGTCATTGTTACGTTCAATGAGACCCGGTGCTTATTGTAAGTGCCTCGGGCGATGCACCCGCAAGGGGTATGCCGCACCCGTAAGGCT
>JAZSAO010000384.1:0-14997 GCA_045601945.1 Faecousia sp.
TTATCGCAGGATAAATATCCTGCACCGCCTTAGGCGGAAGAAACAGTATTACAGGTTATTTCTTGGCGGCAAAGCCGCCATGCCGCTTATTAGCGGCATAATAAAACGGTCAATCCGTTTTATTAGAAATAAGTATAAGGGCGTAGAAACTTGTACATGACAATTTTTGCCCACCGGGCGCACCAAAAACTTCAATAAAACGTAGACACTTTTCATTGAACCATGGTATTTGTTCATAGCTTCAGCGCTTTTTTGGGGCATTCTTCTACACATTCCATGCAGAATATGCATTCCGTTCCGTTGGTTCGGGATCTGCGGTTATCTGTCATATCCACATCCATGGGGCAGATTTTTTTGCATTTTCCGCAGGACACGCATTTTTCCCGGTCACAGGTGATCCGCATTGCAGAAAAATAAGACATGGGCTTTAAAAATACAGTAATGGGGCAGATATATTTACAAAACGCACGATTATCCTTCAGAATATATGCAAAAAGGATCCCCACGGCATAGTACAGGATATTTCCAATTAGGAAACTCCAGAACATGATCCTTTTCATATTTCCCACTTGGAGTAAAAACAGAGAGGCTACAAACACAAACGAAACCCCAAATACCATATACCTCACAAAGCCGAATTTTTTTCGGGGAGCAGATGGTGTCTTATAGGGTAGCAGATCCAGAATCATAGCTGTCCAGCAGGCATAGCCGCACCACCCTCTTCCAAAGAAAAGAGGGCCAAAGATTTTTGCCACTGCATAATGGATGGTAGCCGCTTCAAACACACCGGTAAAGAGATAATACCAAAATCCTTCGATCTGCATATTCTCATTGGAGATCAATCCAAGGTAAAAGAGCATATAACATCCCACAAGAAACTGCACGATCCGTCTGGCATATTTGACCCGCCGCGCAAAAAGGAACAATCCTAAGGAAATAGATCCTCCTATGTAAGTGAAATTAAACAGATAAAACAAATTATCCTTTGTAAGCCACAAAATGATCCCAACTAATTCAAAAATCAGCAGAATCAAGGTAGAAGGAAGGTGATCTTTTTTCATATGATTACTCCTCATACTTATTTCTAATAAAACGGATTGACCGTTTTATTATGCCGCTAATAAGCGGCATGGCGGCCTTGCCGCCAAGAAATGCCGTGTGATACTGTTTCTTCCGCCTAAGGCGGTGCAGGATATTTATCCTGCGATAAAATGGTTTTCTAACCATTTTATCAAGAAACAGTATCATAATTGTAAAATAGGGGATCAGAGAGTCATTTCCTCTCGGATCCCTTATTTTTTTAATTCATCTCAAATTTTTCCCGGAAGAGGAAAGGATTTTTCCTGCGCTTCCAGCAAATCCAAAACAATGGAATTTGAAACAAACCAGCCTATCTCAGTCAAAGACCATCGTCCGTTGTGATATTCAGCTTTTCCATCTTTTTCATATCGGCGCAGAATTTGTTCTAACGGTTCAAAGGAAATAAGGAAGTTTTTTTCGTATTCCTTAGGAGAAATTCCTTCTTTCAGGCGGGCTTGCAACATCAAATATTCTCCGGAACGGTCACGGGGAGAAACAGTTTCGAACTCCGAAAGGATCTGTCCCTGTTTTGCAATTCCCTCAATGTAACCTCTGGTATCTTCTATGATCGTGAAACGTTTTCCACCAAAATAGGAAGCCGCAGAGGGTCCGAAGCCGAAGTATTCTTCGCATTTCCAATACTTCAAATTATGACGGGATTCCATACCTTTTTTTGCAAAATTTGAGATCTCATAGTGGTTATACCCATGCTCTCTCAGATATTGAGAAGCCATGAGATACATTCGTTGCTGCTGATCTCCGTTTGCCAGAGAAAGTCGATCCCGATATCGGTACATTGCACAATCTTCCTCTATTTCCAGACAGTAGCAGGAAATATGTTCCGGTCGCATAGCAACGATAGATTCCACAGAATGCATCCAGCTTTCCATAGTCTGTCCGGGCAAACCATACATCAGATCCAAAGAAATATTGGCAAATCCTACTTTTCTTGCCAATTCCATAGCGGATTTGGCTTGCTCAAAGGTATGGATTCTACCCAAAACTGCAAGAATTTCATCCTGATCCGATTGCACACCCATAGAAAGGCGATTAAAACCGGCTTTCAGCAGCTGCTTTAAACTCTTTTCATCTACACTTTCCGGATTCACTTCTACAGTGATCTCGGGATTGGTGCTGATATTAAAATTACGATGGATCTCATCTAAAATATGATCCAAATTAGATGCACCGAAATAGCTGGGAGTGCCACCACCAAAATAGATGGTATCTACAATATAATCTTCGGCTCCCTTTCCGGTCTCCTTCATATGATCTGCTAAAGCCTGCATATAATAGTCAACTGTCTTGGGATCCTTTTCTCCACCTTTGGAATAAAAATTGCAATATTCACAACGGGATTTACAAAAAGGAATATGGACGTAAATACCCAGCTTTTTTTCAATAGCATTCTTACGATTCAAGAAAAAAGCCATGTTATTTCCCTCCTATTCGTTCCTGCATGAAGGTTCTGAATTCCTCTGCGGTACCGGTTACAAATCCGCTTTTTGCTACAAGATAATACTGGTTTTTTCCATGACGGAGCAAAAACATATTTTCAGTCTCTACCATTTCCATAATGGATGAATAACCGTCACCGATAAACTGCTCATCATCTTCCTTGATGGTTTGTGCCAGAGAGAGGTTGTAGAACTCTGTTGTGACATGAAGAGCGGGAGATCCATATTTATTGATAATAGCTTCTTCCCAGCGAGCCAATGCTTTTTTTTGAGCACCGTTCCGAGAAAATACAGCAAATACACCAATGGCAGCTACTAAAATCAGCATAATCGTATTTTGCTGCCAGCGACTGTTAATAATGGAATCTGCAACCAAATAACCACCCATAAGCAAGCACATACCGTACATAACCCAATTTGCTCCACGGCTACTCTTACCCATAGCTGCTTCAGAGGCTTCTTTCTGGCTGTTTACATCGATCACCGTATGACATACGAATATCGGTTGATCCGGTGCCACATTCTCTTCACAGGCGGTTTCTTCGACCATTTCCAGTTTTTCATTTATATCCATTTGATTCTCCTATTGATGGGAATATAAAGATCAAGCTTGTTCAGACTCTTCTGCTTCATCTTCAGCACGGGGAGTATTTTGTAATGCGATCAACCTGTTACCTGCATCAATACGCATAATAATCACACCTTGGGTATCTCTGCCCTGAATGCTGATGTTTTCAACAGAGGTACGCAGTACAACGCCACCGGATTCGATCATAAGCAGATCTTCATTCTCTGCAACAACACAGGCACCGACTACAGCACCGGTCTTTTCCGTCAGGCGGTAGTTCTTCTTACCCATGCCGCCACGGCTCTGCACCTCGTCACCGCGCATGTAGCTTTCCACGGGGGTACGTTTGCCATAACCCTTTTCTGTTACAGACAGGAGAGCCTTACCGGGCTCTGCAACTGCAGCTCCTACAACCATATCTTCGTCTTTCAGACGAATACCGCGGACACCGGTAGCCATTCGGCCCATACAACGAACATCCTGCTCATTGAAACATATCGCCATGCCCTTTCTGGTAGCAATGAGGATATTATCCTCACCGGATGTCTTCATGACAGCAATCAGCTCGTCTCCTTCTTCGATATTGAGGACACGAATACCTGCCTTACGGGCGGTATAAATATCGGAAAGTTGCATCCGCTTGACCGTACCGTTCCGCGTGACCATCATAATGTATTCCTGTTCTGAGAATTCACGGGTCAAGAGCATAGCTGTGACTCGTTCATCCGCTTCCAAGGGCAGGATGTTTACAATATTGGTACCTCTTGCGGTTCTGCCGGCTTCGGGGATCAAATAGCCCTTTTTTCGATGGACTCTGCCCATGTTGGTGAAGAACAAGAGATGGTCGTGAGTAGAAGCAATGAAGAGATTCTTGATATAATCCTCTTCTTTCAGGCTCTGACCGGAAACACCTTTGCCACCTCTACGCTGAGCACGGTAGGTATCTACAGGCAACCGCTTCATATAACCTGCATTGGACAGGGTATAGCAGCAATCTTCTTCTTGGATCAGATCTTCATCATCAATTTCGTCTTCTACATCTACGATCTCCGTACGACGGTCATCACCGAATTTATCACGGATCACAGTCAACTCCTCACGAATGATACCACGAACCAGATTGATATCTGCAAGGATTTCCTTATAGTAGGCGATCTTCTCTTGTAATTCTTTGAATTCAGCCAAAAGCTTATCCTTTTCCAGACCTTGCAGACGCTTGAGCTGCATATCCAAGATAGCCTGTGCCTGAATCTCACTGAGTCCAAACCGCTCCATTAGATTTTCCTTGGCGTTGTCATAGGAAGAACGAATGATCCGAATGACCTCGTCAATATTATCCTGCGCAATTAGCAAGCCTTGGAGCAGGTGCGCCCGTTCCTCTGCCTTCCGCAGATCGTAACGGGTACGACGAATGATAACCTCTTCCTGGTGGGCAAGGTATTCGTCAATAATCTCTCGTAAGGTTAAAACCTTAGGCTGACTCTGGTTCTTTACCAGTGCAAGCATATTGACCGCGAAATTAGTCTGCAGAGAAGTCTGAGCATAAAGACGGTTCAGAACTACCTGTGCATTGGCTTCCCGCTTCAGTTCGATGACGATCCGCATACCATTACGGTCGGACTCATCACGAATATCGGAAATACCCTCCAAACGCTTTTCGTTGACCTGATCAGCCATAGCCTTGATCAGCATACGCTTATTGACCTGATAGGGAATCTCCGTAACGATGATCCGCTGACGGTTCTGACCAAATTCCTCAATCTCTGTACGAGCTCGCATAGTGATTCTGCCTCTGCCTGTAGCATAGGCACTGCGAATACCGGCTCTACCAAGGATCAAGCCCTTAGTTGGGAAGTCGGGACCGGTGACGTGCTCCATAAGATCTGCCAGATCTGCTTCCGGATTATCCAGAACACACAGACAAGCGTTAATGACCTCTGTCAGATTGTGGGGAGGGATGTTAGTTGCCATACCGACAGCGATACCGGAAGAGCCGTTGACCAAAAGATTGGGAAAACGGCTGGGAAGAACTCTGGGTTCTTTCCGAGTTTCGTCGAAGTTAGGATCCCAATCTACGGTTTCCTTTTCCAGATCTCGGAGCATTTCATTGGAGATCTTAGAAAGTCTGGCTTCGGTATAACGGTAAGCTGCCGGGGGGTCTCCATCTACGGAGCCGAAGTTGCCGTGACCGTCTACTAACATATATCGCATGGAGAAATCCTGTGCCAGACGAACCAATGCATCATAAACAGAAGCATCGCCGTGGGGATGGTAACGACCTAATACGTCACCGACACAGGTAGCAGACTTTTTAAAGGGCTTGTCTGCTGTGAGATTATCCTCATACATGGCATACAGGATCCGACGATGTACCGGCTTGAGACCGTCCCGAACATCAGGAAGGGCTCTGCCGATAATAACGGACATGGCGTATTCCATGTAACTGGTTTTCATTTCTTGTACAAGCTCCGAGGTCACGATGGCCTGATTAGGGTATCTGATATCCTCGGGCTTATAATCTTTCTTATGTGCCAAGGTATTTCCTCCTTGTTACGGATCAATAATCCAAATTGGTGACATAGCGAGCATTGGTTTCGATGAATTCCTTTCGAGGCTCTACCTTTTCTCCCATGAGAAGGGTAAAGATCTCGTCTGCCTTACGGGCATCTTCCAGTTCGATCCGTTTGAGCGTTCTCTTTTCCGGATCCATAGTGGTATCCCACAGTTCCTGCGGATTCATTTCACCAAGACCCTTAAATCGAGCAATATCCACTTTGGCATTGGGATTGTCTGCTCGCATTTCTGCAGAGATTTGATCTCGTTCCTCATCGGAAAAAGCCATTCTGGTGTTCTTTCCTCTGGTCAGCTTATACAGAGGGGGCATTGCAGAATAAACATAGCCATTTTCAATTAAAGGACGCATATAACGGAAGAAGAACGTCAACATCAATGTACGAATATGGCTGCCGTCAACGTCAGCATCGGCCATAATTACGATCTTATGATATCTTAGCTTTTCAATGTGGAATTCCTGACCGATACCGGCACCTAATGCTGCAATAACAGGCTGCAGCTTATCGTTACCGATGACTTTATCTTCGCGAACCTTCTCAACATTCAGCATTTTGCCCCATAAGGGGAGAATTGCTTGGAATCTGGAATCTCTGCCTTGGGTAGCAGAGCCACCTGCAGAGTCACCCTCGACGATGTAAAGCTCAGTAAGGGTGGGATCTGTCTCATTGCAATCACGAAGCTTATCAGGCATTGCAGCACCGCCTAATGCTGTCTTTCTTCGGATTTGCTCACGAGCCTTTCTGGCGGCTTCTCTGGCTCGATTAGCGGTCATAGCCTTTTCTAAAATCACACGAGCAATCGCCGGATGTTCTTCGAAATAGGTAGCAAGTTGTTCATTGACCACATTATCTACCAAAGTACGAATATAGGCATTGCCTAACTTTGCTTTGGTTTGTCCCTCGAACTGTGCATCTATCAGCTTAACGGAAATAATCGCGGTCAAGCCTTCGCGACAGTCATCACCGGAGACCTTGTCTGCATCGGTCTTAATGATTCCTGCCTTCATACCGTAGGCATTCATAACACGAGTCAGCGCAGTCTTAAAACCCGTCTCATGCATACCACCTTCGGGGGTGTGAATATTATTTGCAAATGATACTAAATTCTCATTAAAACCGTCATTATACTGCAAAGAAATTTCAGCTTGAGCATCATTTCGTGTGCCGGACATATAGATTACTTCTTCGTGGAGAGGAGTCTTATGGCGGTTATACCAACGAACGAATTCACGGATACCGCCCTCGCAGCACAGATGATCCTGCGGACCGTCTTCTTCGCGATTGTCTGTAATGGAAATTTGCAGACCACCGTTCAAAAATGCCTGCTCACGCATACGGGTGTGGAGGACTTCATAATCAAACTTCGTGGTATCGAACATTTCAGGATCCGGCTTAAAAGTTACAGTGGTTCCCTGTTTATCCGTTTCTCCGATCACAGTCATTCCCTGAGTAATGTTTCCTCTGGAAAATTTCATTTGGTAGACTTTTCCGTCTTTATGAACCTCAGCAACAAGCCATTCTGAAAGGGCATTGACAACAGAAGCACCCACACCGTGAAGACCGCCGGAAACCTTATAACCGCCACCGCCAAACTTACCGCCGGCATGGAGTACAGTAAAGACGACTTCCAGAGCAGGTTTTCCTGTCTGGGCTTGAATATCTACAGGGATACCTCTACCATCATCGGTAACCGTAATGGTATCTCCGGGATTGATGGTAACGGTAATGTGCTTACAATACCCTGCAAGGGCTTCGTCAATGGCATTATCTACGATCTCGTAGACCAGATGATGTAAACCGCTGGCAGAGGTAGATCCGATGTACATACCGGGACGCATCCGAACTGCTTCCAGACCTTCTAAGACCTGAATTTGTGACGCGTCATATTCCTGTTCTACCACAGTGTTCATTTCTTCGGACATAAACTGTCCTCCTTTTTCACCAAAATACAATTGGACATTTTCTAAAATCAAAAACGTTTTTCTAAAACAGAAGCATTATACTGTGTGAGATACACTCTCTGTAAACCAAATTCTTCCGTGATCACGTAACTTTTCGGCAGATCTCCGGAAACATCGATCACTTCTCCTCTTTTTTCTGCTTCCGCTAAAAATTTTAAAGTATGCTTAGAGGTGCTACTGTTATCTAAATCAAAAATCCCGATGATGCACCGGTCTCTTACAGAGAAATCAGAACCGATCGATACGTACATAATACACCTCAAATAATATTTCCGTTTTCTATGTGCAAAACTTGTCCCAAAGCGGTCCAGCGATCGGTTTCACAGCAAGTAATAAAAACCTGCCCACTTTTTAGCTGGTTAAGAACAAAATCCTGTCTCCCTGCATCCAATTCCGATAGCACATCATCCAACAATAATAGTGGTTCCTCTCCGGAATCACGCTTTAAAAGCTCTCGCTCTGCCAATTTTATAGAAATCGTAGCAGTACGGGTCTGCCCTTGAGAAGCGAATGCGGCCATAGGCAAGCCATTTAAAGAAGCAATAAAATCATCCTTATGCGGTCCGGACAAGCAGCTACCGCTTTCCAGTTCTGCATGATGATGAGATTCCATATGCTCTCTCAGCCACTGACGGATCACATCCAAAGGAGCATAAGGATCCATAACCGTAGAAACCGTTTGATATTGCAGAGTCAAGATTTCCCGATCTCCGGAAAATTCCTTGTGATAGGCACTTGCGGCTTCTTCCAGAGCCTTTAAATATCTGGCTCTGTAGGAGATCAGTAGGGCACCGAATTGGATCAATCTATCGTTATACTCCGGTAGGATCTCCAACATCCTTGGATTGTCATACCGATCCCGAAGAACAGCAGACTTTTGATCTAAGATCCTTAGATATTCTCCCAAAGCAGCGGCATAATTCGGACGAAGCTGACAGATCATAGAATCCAGCAGTTTCCGTCTGGGAGCAGACCCTTTTTTTAGAATCAAAAGATCCTCCGGACAGAAAAGCACCGTTGTTAAAACCCCTGCAATCCCTGCAGCAGTCTTTTGTTTGACTCCATTGAGCCAAAGCTGTCTGGGACGTCTACCGGAAAAAAGGATAGCCTTTAGAACCTGTTCTCGCTCATGGGAATAAAGTTGTGCTTCCAATTCCGCAAACTCCGCACCGAAAGAGATCAGTTCCTGCTCCTTTCGGGTACGGAACGCATGACCTGTAGACAGATAGGAAATTCCTTCTAATAAATTTGTTTTTCCGTTGGCATTACTGCCAACGATCAAATTCACGCCGGGAACAAAGTTTGCCTCCGTATAGGTATAATTTCGGAAGCCTCTTAAAATCAGCTTATTCAGCTCCATTGCAAACCAGATAGGTCACACCTTCAAAGGTGACCTTATCTTCGGGGCGGAGTTTCTTTCCCCGCATTGTACAAACTTCTCCATTAACAAGAACATAACCGTCTTGAATGAGATTCTTTGCCATACCGCCGGATTCAACTGCATTGGCTAACTTTAAAAAGCTTTCCAACTTAATAAACTCCGTGGTAATCGAAACAGGCTGCTCCTTTGGAGCAGATCGACGAATGGTAACTTTCATATTTTAAACCTCAATGATTCTGTTAGTGTAGACGTACAGGCAGTACCATATAGGAGAAATCACTTGTATCATCGGCAGGAGTAAATACAATTGGACTCAAGCCGTTTTTCATTTCCAAAGTAACTTCCTGTGTAGGAACGGCCTTTAGTGCATCCAGAAGATAGCGATTGTTAAATCCGATCTCCAGTTCGTTGCCGTTTCCTGCTACAGAGCAGGTATCATGGGCGGTACCGATGGTATTTGTTGTACGGAAATCCGCTACTTGATCACCAAAGGTACAGCGAACAGGACTCTTGAATTGTTCAGAGACGATCAAACTGACACGTTCAATAGATGCCATAAGATCAGCTACGCGCGCAACCAGCTTGATTTGATTATCTACAGGTACCACGCGGCGCCAATCAATAAATTCACCTTCTAAAATCCGGCAAACCAAAGTAACATCTCCGATTTCAAAGAGAATATGCTTGCTGCCAAGGGTAAATTTTACAGGCTCATCAGTATCGGACAGAATCTTTTCTACTTCTCTCAAACCGGTTGCAGGAACAACGAATTTCATCTCTCTATCAATGGGCTCCTCGCTATGCCAAGTTCTTCTTGCTAAACGAGAATTGTCAACAGCTACCATAGAAACACTTTCGTTTCCAACTTCGATCAAACAACCGGTATGGATAGGACGACTTTGATTTTCGGAAACAGAAAAAATAGTACCGCCGATCATATCACGGAGGATGTACTGAGGCAGAATAATTCCTCGATTGGATTCTACATCCGGCAAATCGGGATAGTCTTCGGCATCCATTGCAGCGATCTTAAAGGAAGAAACTCCGGCGCGGATAGAAACTTGGAGTCTATCATCTACCGTTATGGTTACTTCATTATCGGGCAGTTTACGAATGATATCAAAGAACAAACGAGCAGGCATAACACAAAGACCGGGTTCAGAAACAGCAGCATCCAAACGTACGGTAATTCCGGTTTCCAAATTGAAGCCTGTCAATTGGACTCCCACACCTACCCGGAGTAAAATACCTTCTAAACAGGAAATGGAACTTTTCTGAGAAACAGTACGACCTGCAATGGAAATTGCAGAAACCAAAAGTGCTTTTTCACAGGTAAACTTCATAGTTGACCCCTTTCGTTCTTCCTATAGAATAGAAAGGAAGAAAAATATATAGTGATAGTGTTAGAGAAGAAAGAATTGTGCAAAAGTAGAAATTCCTTTGGAATATCAAGGAAAAAACATACACAAGCCCTTGTGTACAAAAAGAGGGATTATGCACAACAATGTATAGGGACATTGGTAAAAACAATCATACACAAACTGTGCACAACTCCTTTTGCACAATGCACAGGCATTGTGCATAATAAAGTGAATTGAAATTAGGGAGAAATCCGACCTATCATTCGGCGAATATTACAATCTGGAATTGATTTTGGATTGAATTTCTCGCAGGTTATCTTGGAGACCATTGTTGGGATTTTTAAGTTTTTCTTCGATACTCTTTACAGCATGAATTACGGTAGTGTGATTTTTTCCGAATTCTACTGCGATATCGGTGGTAGACAGAGGCGTTAGGCTACGCAGCAAGTACATGGCAAGCTGACGGGCTTCAATGATGCCTTTGGTCTTTTGGGTTCCGCGGATCACCTTTTCCTCGATAGAATAAAACTGACATACCTCGGAAATGATCAGTTCTGCAGTGGGGACACCACTGTCTCTGTCTTTGAATAGGTCACGTACCACACGGGTGATATTAGGGATATCCAAGGGGAATTTTTCCAGATCATAGTAAACCTTAATTTTTTTGATCGTTCCCTCGATTTGTCTGACGTTACTCGTCAAATTTTCTGCAAGGAAGATACATACTTCATCAGGGAGATCAATGCCTAAGGATTGTGCTTTGTTTTTCGTGATGGCAACTCTGGTTTCATAATCCGGCGGCTGTACATCTACGATTAGGCCCCACTCGAAACGTGTCCGCAGACGTTCTTCTAACTTAGATAGATCACTGGGTGGACGGTCAGAAGTAAGAACGATTTGACGGCCGGTTTTGTGGAGGGTATCAAAGGTATGGAAAAATTCGATCTGCGTACTTTCTTTGCCGGCGATAAATTGAATATCATCAATGAGAAGTAAATCGGCATTGCGATATTTTTCGCGGAATTCAAAATTCTTACCGCTTCGAACAGCGTCAATGAATTCGCTGGTGAACAGATCGGAGTTGGTATAAACAATGGTAATGTCCGGATGCTTCTGCTGCATGAGATTTGCGATAGCATACAATAGATGGGTTTTTCCCAAGCCGGATTGTCCATACAGGAACAGAGGGTTATAGGCTTGCGTCCGACCTTCGGCAACAGCAAGAGCGGCAGAATACGCATGCTGATTGGAATTACCTACAACAAAACTGTCAAAAGTATACTGAGAATTAAAATCTACAAAATTTCTCTTTCGCTTTTCTCCGGTATACTTAGGTAATTCTTCTTCGTCGTAGACAATTACCTCCACATCGGATTGGAATTCTTCTCGCATGGCTTCTTGGATTTTATCACTGAAGCGTTCCAAGATCATTTCTTTTCGATAAGTGGAAGGAGAATATAAAACCAGCTTACGATCGGTGATTTCTAATACATCGGTATCGTCCAACATGAATATGGCTACGGTAGTAGGATAATGGGATTCCAAATAGGACAAAACACGAGACCAAATATAGGCTTTGGAATACATATAGCAGCTCCTTTCTTTTGAAATACAAGTAAAAACAAATGCGTGTATGATCTATGATCAAAACGCTCCTTGTGAATTTAGAAAAATAAACGGAATATGTAATTTAAAATGGCATACTTCTACACATACCTACTCCACATTATTCTATCATAAAAATAGGAAAAAAGCAAGGGATACATTATATAAATATATAATATAAATATATCCCAATTTTTACGGGGATAAACGGAACGTTTAAGAAACTTCTGAAAATAAGAGACTTTTGCTACTGGCTATACAGATTACACAAAAACCAGCCCAATAATTTTCTTTATAGCCCATTGAAATTTACAAATTTTCTATACAAAATGATAAAGAACTATGATATAATAAAATCGTAGCATGAAAAAATATGGAATTGAGGTTGAAAACAATTGAATCTGCTATTTTTCTTAACACCTAAGGCACTTTGTAAATATCTACATGACGACTATACATTGCGACAGGCACTGGAAAAAATGGAATTGTCCGGATTTTCCGCTTTACCGATTCTGACCCGCAGTGGTCAATATCGGGGAACTTTAACCGAAGGAGATCTTCTTTGGGCAGTAAAAAATCTATGCAGAGACGGACTCCGGTCTGCAGAAGAACATAATATTATGGAAATTGCACATCGTTGGGATAATGAACCTGTTCCTGTGACTGCGGATATGAGAAGCTTGCTGGAAAAGGCATCGGATCAAAATTTTGTCCCTGTGGTCGATGATAAGAATGATTTTATCGGTATCGTTACCAGACGCGCTATTATGCGATATTGGTTAGATAACCTGAATCAGGATGATAAATTATGAAACTTTCCTGCATTGCACAACGAGAGGCAAAGCTCCTGCCTATTTTACGGCAGGAGCTTGCTATTTCCTCTACCTTGGTAAAGAGGCTAAAATACAATCACGCTTTTTTCGTAAACGGAGAAGCTGTACGTACCAATTATCCGGTAAAAATCGGTGATTATATAGAGGTGATCTTAGATGAGCCCTTACCGGAGTATCCTCCCCAGGAGGGAGATCTTTCAATTTTGTTTGAAGATGATTTTTTTATTGCCGTTGACAAGCCGCCGGGGATGATGATGCATCCCTCTTCAGCCAGAAACGAAGGAACCCTCGCCAATTATCTCTTGTATTACTATAATACTACGGGACAACCCTGTGCGGTCCATCCTGTGAGCCGATTGGATCGGGACACCTTCGGTGTGGTACTTTTGGCAAAGAATGCCCATGCTCATGCCAAAATGCATGAACAGCTTTTGGAACAGGGATTGACGAAAAAATATCATGCTGTGGTCATTGGAAGCCCTGCAGAAAGAGAAGGGATCATAGATGCTCCCATTGCTCGACTCAGACCGGACAGTATGCTCCGTTGTGTTCGGGAAGACGGAAAACCGGCGAAAAGTCAATATGAAGTTCTTTCACAAAGAGACGGTTGCAGTCTTTTGGAACTCCGGCCTCTCACAGGACGAACCCACCAGCTAAGAGTCCATTGTGCTTATATGGGATTTCCGATCGTGGGGGATCCACAGTATGGATCGGACCCTTACGGACTTCCTTATCAGCAGTTATGTGCCGTATCTTTGGGGTTTACCCATCCTATTACCGGAAAGTTTATGGAAATTTTATCAAAACAAAAGGTAAGTCTTGATTTTTTGGGAAGTTATGGAGTATAATATTCTTTGGAAATCTCAAAAGAAAATTTTGATATTTATTTGGAGGTAAATTATCATGTTCCAACGTTTGATCAATCAACTGAAACAAACCCCCCGTAAGATCGTTTTTACCGAAGGGCACGATGCTCGTATTCTGGAAGCTGCTGCTCGCCTCAATGAGGAAAAGTTCCTGACTCCCATCCTCATCGGTGAAGTTGCTGTAGTTACCGAAAACGCTGCAAAGGGTGGTTTCAATATTGAAGGCGTAGAAATCATCGATCCCGCTACTTACGAAGGCATGGATGAAATGGTAGAGACCATGGTTGCTCTCCGTAAGGGTAAGATGAGTGCAGAGGATTGCCGTGCCGCTCTTTCCAAGGGTAACTATTTCGGCACTATGCTGGTTAAGATGGGTAAGGCAGATGCTCTTCTGGGCGGCGCTACTTATTCCACCGCTGATACTGTCCGTCCCGCTCTCCAGTTGGTCAAGACCAAGCCCGGTTCCAGTCTGGTTTCTTCCTGCTTCATCCTGGTTCGCGGCGAAGAGATGCTGTGCATGGGTGACTGCGCTATTAACATTTCTTATAACGACAAGCTGGATAAGGAAGGCAATGTGGTTCAGTCTGCAGCCGATCAGCTGGCTGAGGTTGCTGTTGACGTGGCTCGTTGCGCACAGCTTTTCGGCATGGATCCCAAGGTTGCTATGCTCAGCTTCTCCACCAAGGGCTCCGGTAAGGGTGCTACTGTTGGTCTCAGCCAAGCTGCTACCGCAAAGGCTAAGGAACTGGCTCCCGATCTGGCTATCGACGGCGAAATGCAGTTCGCCGCAGCGGTTTCTCCCGTTGTCGGTCAGCTGAAGTTCCCCGGCTCCCCTGTTGCAGGCTATGCCAACACCTTTATCTTCCCCTGCATCGAAGCAGGTAACATCGGTTATAAGATCGCTCAGAGACTGGGTGGTTACGAAGCTTACGGCCCCATCCTTCTGGGTCTGAATGCTCCCATCAATGACCTGTCCCGTGGCTGCAATGCCGACGAGGTCTATAAGATGGCTATCATCACCGCTGCACAGGCATAATTGTACATATTCGGAGCCGCAGTAAATTTTCTTTTACTGCGGCTCTTTCTCTTGCAGGAACGGACTTTTTGTGATAAAATGAAAAATGGAGAGAAATCATGCTGTTTTTTGATAAAACGAAGATATCCTTTTATAATACTGTTTCTTGATAAAATGGTTAGAAAACCATTTTATCGCAGGATAAATATCCTGCACCGCCTTAGGCGGAAGAAACAGTATTACAGGTTATTTCTTGGCGGCAAAGCCGCCATGCCGCTTATTAGCGGCATAATAAAA
>JAZSAO010000385.1:0-8010 GCA_045601945.1 Faecousia sp.
GTCAATGCCCTTCTGATCGCCCTTGGAGTACAGAGCGGTACGCTCCTCCATAGCCTTGAAGGGTGCCCAGGACTTGGGATATACGATATCGGCATCCTTGAAGGCTTCCTTCATATCGTTGGTCTTAGTGAACTTGGAGCCGTACTTCTCGCAGTTCTGGCGAGCGCTCTCTTCGACCTCGGGCATGACTTCGTAGCCCTCGGGATGAGCCAGACATACGTCCATGCCGAAACGGGTGAACAGGCCGATAACGCCCTGGGGAACGGACAGGGGCTTGCCGTAAGAGGGAGAGTAAGCCCAAGTCATAGCGACCTTCTTGCCCTTCAGGTTCTCAACACCACCGAAGTAGTGGATAACATGGAGCATATCGGACATGCACTGGGTGGGATGGTCAACGTCGCACTGGAGGTTTACCAGAGTGGGTCTCTGCTCCAAGATGCCATCACGGTAGCCGTCTTCCAGAGCGTCCATGAAAGTCTTCATGTACTCGTGGCCCTGACGGATGTACATATCGTCACGGATGCCGATGACATCAGCCATGAAGGAAACCATGTTAGCGGTCTCACGGACGGTTTCGCCGTGAGCGATCTGGGACTTCTTCTCGTCCAGAACCTGCTCTTCCAGACCCAGCAGGTTGCAGGCGGAAGCGAAGGAGAAACGGGTACGGGTGGAGTTATCACGGAACAGGGAGATGCCCAGACCGGAGTTGAAGATCTTGGTAGACTTGTTGCGCTCGCGGAGATCGCGGAGAGCATCAGCTACGGTGAAGATAGCGTCGATTTCGTCATCGGTCTTATCCCAAGTCCAGTAGAAATCGGTCTTGTACATGTTGTTGATACGCAGGGTTTCAAGATGTCTTGCAAGCTCTACAGTTTTGCTCATTTTAATGTACTCCTTTTAAATTTATAAAAGTAAAAATGATTGTATGATCCGTCAGTCCCCGGATCCCCTACACAGAGATCCGAGGGCACCGTTGATTACGATTGAAAAAATTACTTAATGTCGTTGCCGGTCAGTTCCTGACGGAATTCTGCCTCGGTGATCTTGTTCTCGGGCTTGTACAGACCGGGAACTGCTGCGTACAGAGCGGCGCAAACTACCAGATCCTGCTTCCAGTTGATCTCGTTGGGAGCATGAGCCTGAGACTCAGCACCGGGACCGAAGCCAACACAGGGGATGCCGTAACGGCCCTGGATGGAAACGCCGTTGGTGGAGAAGGTCCACTTATCGGTTAGAGGACGGCCTTCGCGCTTTGCTCTGGCGGTCTCGCCAACCCACAGACGCTCGGTGCCCCACAGACCGTGGTGTGCATCTACAAGAGCCTGAACGTGAGCGGCATTTTCCTTATTGATCCAAGTGGGGAAGAAGCCCTCGGTCTCGTATACGTGGCCGTTCCATGCGGGACGGTCGTACATGTACATGGAAACCTTAACGTCGTCTGCATACTTCTTGCAAGCGGGCAGGTCCTCGATCTCCTTCAGGCAGGACTTGTAGGTCTCGCCTGCGGTCATGCGGCGGTCGATGGAGATAGCACAGCTAACAGCAACAGCGCAGGGGGAGGGGGAGGTGTAGAAGATCTGAGAAGTGGTACAGGTACCACGGCCCAGGAAGCGTGCATCTTCGTAATGATCGGGGTTGTACTTGGGATCCAGCATCTTAACAAGGCCCTTGATTTCCTTGTCGTCTGCTGCATCGTTCTCGTTGAGGTCACGAACGTTCAGGAGGATCTCAGCCATCTTATGGATAGCGTTGTCGCCGCGCTCGGGAGCGGAACCATGGCAGGAAACGCCACGGACGTCAACGCGGATCTCCATTCTGCCGCGATGGCCGCGATAGATGCCGCCGTCGGTGGGCTCGGTGGAGATAACGAATTCGATCTTGCTTCTTGCGTCTTCGGGTCCGTCGAAGTACTCGTTAACGATGGACTGCCAGCACATGCCGTCGCAGTCTTCTTCCTGTACGGAGCCAACGATCATGATCTTGTAGCCTTCGGGAATGAGGCCCAGATCCTTCATGATCTTACCGCCGTAAACTGCGGAAGCCATGCCGCCTTCCTGGTCGGAAGCACCGCGGCCATAGATGATCTCGTCAGTCTCATAGCCTTCATAGGGATCATGTTCCCAGTTGTTGATGTTACCGATGCCAACAGTGTCGATGTGGGAGTCGATAGCAATGATCTTTTCGCCATCGCCCATCCAGCCGATGATATTGCCCAGTGCATCAATTTCGACCTTATCGTAGCCCAGCTTTTCCATCTCGGCCTTGATGCACATGACAACGCCCTCTTCCTCACAGCTTTCGCTGGGGATGCGAATCATATCACGCAGGAAACGGCTCATGTCGGCACGGTAAGCCTGTGCAGCATTCTTGATCTGTTCAAAATTCATGTATATTCCCTCCAAAGAAATATCGTTTCTATTTTGGCATAAATATTCTACGCCATCATTACTATCTTATCATAGTTTTTCCATATGTCAAACTATTTTTTTGTAAAATATGAAAGTTTTTCAAAAAAATGATTGGTTTATTTGAAATATATGATATGATAACAAAGAACTGCCACAAACAGTAATTTACATCCCTCATCATTATCATAAAACAGGAGGTTATACCTAAAATGATTGATCTTCGCATTAACAAAGAAGGCCTTGCCAAAAACATTGCAAGAGCCAAGGAAAACAACATCATTATCCCCACCTTCGCTCAGATGCAAAACCCCAAGCTGATCCCCGAGGCTATCAAGGCTAAGCTGGCTAACACCGGTCTGTGGGATACCAATCCCGTAAACCTGTTCCGTATCACATGGAAGAACGAGGCTAAGGAATTCGGCGGCCTGTATCAGGACTGCCCCAACTATGTTGAATTACCCTCTTCTCTCACCGGCGTTAAGGCTCGTATCATCGCTATGGCCGGCAAGTGGTTCCCCACCGGTTGCCATAAGGTCGGCGCTTCCTTCGGCTGTCTGGTTCCCCGTCTGGTAACCGGCCAGTTCGATGCTACTTACCATAAGGCTGTATGGCCCTCCACCGGTAACTACTGCCGTGGCGGCGCTTTCAACTCCAAGCTTCTGGCTTGCGAGTCCATCGCTATCCTCCCCGCTGAGATGTCCCGTGAGCGTTTCGAGTGGCTCCAGTCCATCGCAGGCGAGATCATTGCTACCCCCGGCTGTGAGTCCAATGTTAAGGAGATCTTCGACAAGACTTGGGAGCTCAAGCAGCGTGAAGATGTCATGATCTTCAACCAGTTCGAGGAAATGGGCAACCCCGTATGGCACTACAATGTCACCGGTGAGGCTCTGGCAACCGTATTCGAGACCGTCAAGCGTGAAGGCGACCGTCTTGCAGGCTGCGCATTCACCTCCGGTTCCGCAGGCACCATGTCTGCAGGCGACTACCTGAAGGACCACTACCCCACTGCCAAGGTTGCTGTTGGCGAGGCTCTCCAGTGCCCCACCATCCTGGACAACGGCTTCGGCGGCCACCGTATCGAGGGTATCGGCGACAAGCACATTCCCTGGATCCACAATGTTAAGAACACCGACCTGGCTATCGCCATCGACGATGAGGACTCCCAGCGCCTGCTCCGCCTCTTCAACAAGCCCGAAGGCAAGAAGTACCTCAAGGAGACCCTGGGTCTGTCCGACGAGCTCATCGAAAAGCTGACCTGGCTGGGCATTTCCGGTATTGCCAATGTTCTGTGCTGTATCAAGATGGCCAAGTACTACGAGCTCACAGAGAACGATGTTCTCCTGACCGTTCTCACCGACTCCGCTTCCATGTACGGCTCCCGTATCGATGAGCTGGACGAGAACCACGGTGCATACAACGACTTCGAGGCAGCTCTGGATCACAACCTCCACATGCTGGGCCTCAAGACCGACAGCATGATGGAATTGACCTATGCAGATCGTAAGCGTGTACACAACCTGAAGTACTATACTTGGGTTGAGCAGCAGCAGCGTGATGTTGCTGACCTGAACGCTCTGTGGTACGACACCAAGGGCACTTGGGATGCCGTCCATGCACAGTATAAGGAAATGGATGAACTCATCAACGAGTTCAACGAGGCAACCGGCCTGCTGAAAAACCTGTAATATATACGAACCATATTGGGGAGGGGTCTATCCCCTCCCCTTGTTCGTTTTTAATGAATAATGAAAAATGAATATTGAAGGATGAATAATTTCGGCGTCGACTCCGTCGACCAATTTCAAATTACATCGACGGAATCGATACTACAATTATTCACCACTCATTATTCATCATTCATTCTTCATTTATATAATACTCTTAAAGGAGAATGCTTACATGAAGAATGTTATTTGCGGCCGCTGTGTCAAGTGCGGCAAGGAATATGAGGCTACTGCCAATCTGACTAACTGCGAATGTGGCGGTATCTTGGATATTATTTATGACTACGACTATATCAAAACTGTCCTGACTAAGGAAAAGCTGGCAGAGCGTGATGACCGCTCTATGTGGCGTTACCGTGAACTCCTCCCCATTGAGGACAGCACCTGCAACACTCCCCTGCGTGTTGGCTGGTCCCCCCTGTATGAAGCAGACCGTTTAGCTGCGGAATTAGGGATTGGTAAGTTGTGGGTTAAGGACGACGGTCAGAATCCCACCGCTTCCCTGAAGGACCGTGCTTCTGCAATGGCGGTTGCCAAGGCACAGGAAGCCGGTGCAAAGGTCATCGCTTGTTCCTCTACCGGAAATGCCGCTTCTTCTCTGGCCGGAAACGCTGCCGCCGCCGGACTGAAGACATATATTTTCGTTCCCTCCCGCGCTCCCAAGGGCAAGGTTGCTCAGCTCATGACCTTCGGTGCTACTGTTGTTTCCGTGCAAGGAAGCTACGAAGACACCTTTGAACTGTCCAAGGCCGCCATTGATAAGTGGGGATGGTACAACCGCAATGCTGCCATTAACCCCTACCTGTCCGAAGGCAAGAAGACCGTAGGTCTGGAAATCGCCGAACAGATGTGCTGGAAGATGCCTGATTACATCGCAATTTCTGTTGGCGACGGCTGCACCATCGCAGGCCTGTGGAAAGGTCTGAAGGATCTGTACGCCATCGGCTTCATCGACAAGCTTCCCCGTTTGATCTCTGCTCAGGCAGAAGGTTGCTGCCCCCTGAATCGTGCTATCGCCAATAACGAGGAATGGTATCCCATGGAAGAGAACACCCTTGCCGATTCCATTGCTGTTGGTGTTCCCCGTAATGCAACCAAGGCTCTCAACGCCATCAGAGAATCCAATGGTATCGTAGTCAATGTCTCCGATGCTGAGATCATGGCTGCACAGAAGCTTCTTGGCAGAACTTGCGGCGTATTTGGAGAGCCCGCCGGTGTAACCGGAACCGCCGGCATCAAGAAGCTCTGTGAACAGGGTATTCTTGGAAAGAACGACACCGTAGTATCCGTCGTTACCGGTAACGGTCTGAAAGACGTTGCCAATGCCATTGCCGCTTGCGGTGAGCCCATCTCCATTCCCTCCGACATGGATCTGCTTCTGAAGGCTTTCGCAGAAAAAGGAATCGAAATCGAAAACTGATTGTATCCCCCATCAAAACACAGGACAGACACGCATTCGTGCAGTGTCTGTCCTTGTTCTACGTATCAGCAAACGATTTTATAAATTAAATTGTAAATACCTCTGTTCAGATAGTTATTCATACAAACGTAAGCGTCAAAACTAACAGCGTTGAGGGCGAATGTTCGTCCCCCCCAGACATTGACAGCACCGGCTCCGAGATTATTCTCGAGGTCGGTGCTGTTGGGCTTATTCTGCTTTGCACTCAGACGGTGCTTTCCATGGCAGTAGGGCATGGACGGTTTGTTCGTCCTCTAATTCTGCGTTGTTCGCTGTTTTGAGAAGCCAGGTCAGATACCGGTACGCAGGACACGCAGGACACGCAGGACAGGGGACGGTTATAGGTATCATACAGGTGCTCCGTTCGCTGAACCGTAACACAGGAGGACGGTTCTGTGTGTCGAGAAGACTTGTAACTATTTGCCATATCAACACACAGAAATACTCGTTATTTCAGAGGAAAACCGAACTTTTTATCACAGCACAGAGAACCGTCCCCTGTGTTAAAGCAAGTTAGACGACAGATTTAGAGTAGTCGAAATAATGATAGGGGTAGTTTGCGCTTTTTTAGTCATCACTTTTTAAGAGGGTTCACGCAAACCGTCCCCTGTCCTGAAATCAGTTCCTTCTACGACTGTTTTTTCTACGTTTTCTTTTTGCGTGAGATTGTTTATTTGTTATGGACGTCTTGGGTAGGAAAAGATGAATCGTAGGTATCATTAATAGCGCTAACGCAAGAAATCCATACAGAACCGCACTCCCCAAAAGTTCTCTATGCATAATCGAATCAGATACTATAACTTCTTTCCCAGCATTTATAGACACTAATCCATAAGTTTTTGTAAATATACCAATGACCGGATTATAACATTTCGTGTAAGTAACTTCAATGGGAGTCTGATTCTCTACAAGTTTTATAAACTCACTTTCATCAAAGGAAGTTTCATGGAGTAGCGTAGACGACATTTCTACCGTATCTCCATTTTCCAAACGAAAGATAAACATCTTACGGGACGTAGAGATATAACGAGTATCATATCCAATGCAATAGCCACTATGCTTTTGCAGTCCGTCGCTCTCCCATTGAATTATTGTTATAGCGTAAAAAATACTATAGTATGAGAATCCAACAAAGATACAAGCAATCACTATAAGGGCAAGAAGATGGCTAATTGTTAGCTTGTTTCTATGATTTTTTTTACATTGTTTCATTATTTTAATAGCCCTTCGTAATATTTGTATGCTAATTCACTTACTTTGCCTGTTCCCCATGATATTGCTGTAGTTACCGAACTTACTACCGTCTCTTCCGCCACACATTTCCACCACACTTTTTTTAATGGGGTTTTGAACGGTGTTTTCCCCTCAAAGCCCATTGCACCAGTCAACGCTCCCATTCCGGCGTTGACAAGAGTACTTACAACTGCCTCACCAGCAGATTTCTCTCCATCACGAAAATCATTATAATTGCTGTACCCACTATCAACTCCACTTGTCAAAGCACCTATAGCTATTTGGAAGCCTAGACCGCCAAAGCCCGTAGCGGCAAAGCCACCAGCTACAGCACCACAAACTGCTGAAACGTGATTCTCCCGACAAGATTTTGGCATACAGCGGAGCGTCGCCTTCCACTTACCAGTCCGGGCAACTCGCAAACTGTCATGCACACATGGAAAAACGCGGCTCAAAATATCTTCGCTATGCCCTTTACAATGCGGCAAAATATGTTTGCCTTTGGGAGCCGTCATTTGCGGCTAATCTTGCGAAAAAACGAGCAGAGGGAAAACACTACAATGTTGCACTGACTCACGCAATTAAAAAGCTTGTCCGTCTTATTTTTGCCCTGGAGAAAACGGGACAGGCTTACCGATGTATGACTTAAAACCCTTTTGAGCCTGAGCTCACCAAATCGCACAAGCCAGCCGGCGCAGCGAACCCTTGACAAGCAGAAGCAGACAAATGCTATACTGAAAATTCGAGGGCTAACTGGGCTTGCTTTGTTGTGCCCTTCCTCGCCCTCGCTGCCTCGCTAACAGCATTTGTCTGCTGCTTGTCAACGGGCAGCGGCCAATCATTGAAAAATCTTAAATTTTGTCAATTTTGGGCTTGACTTTTAATAGTAAATCTGTGCTACTTAGACGATAACCTTAGAGAGATAAGGGAAATGATAGGGAGAGTTTGCGCTTTTTTAGTCATCACTTTTTAAGAGGGTTCACGCAAACCGTCCCCTGTGTTATTTGAAAAACCTTAAATCTTGTCAATTTCGGGCTTGACTTTTAATAGACAATATGAAGTGACTCCTCTTGTAAAACGCGGATTTACCTGTCATAATGGAAGTAGGAAACCCAAAACACAGGAATTACCGCATACAAGGAGGAGTCACCATGACAAGTATACACTATGTTGGGCTGGATGTCCA
>JAZSAO010000386.1:0-4165 GCA_045601945.1 Faecousia sp.
ATGGGCACCATGATGGAAAATGTCCCCGAGAAGCTGAACTTCAGCGTTATCCTGAAGGATCCCGATGCTTCCGATAAGATCACTTCTGTAGAACTCATTGTTAACTCCGGAAAGGTCGCCTATGCTTGGAGCGAAGAAGAAATCGCAACCGGCACCCTCACCGCAGAACTGGATCCCGACTACACCTACTACTATGTCCGTGTGATCCAGAGCGATAAGGACATCGCTGTGACCGCTCCCGTTTGGGTAGGCGAAAACCTGAGACTGGGCATTAAGGAAGCTACCGTTGATGCCGATATCGCTGTTGTAGGCGAAGAACTGACCATCGAAACCCTCTTCCATAACGAAGAGAAGGCCGATGCCATCGTTAAGAACATTGTTTACACCATTGACGGCAGTCAGGTTCTCTATGTAGACAACCAGATCTACCTCTTGGGTGCAGGCACCGAGCTTACCATCCCCTTCATCTACACTCCCGAGATTGCAAGACTTGCAACCATTTCCATTACCGCTACCGTAGAATATGATAGCAAGGAATTCACCTTTACCGCTTCTGTAGATCTGAACGTGGCTAAGGCAGAGGAAATCGGCTACATGGTCATTGATGCATCCCATACCAACGAGTATGTTGCCGGTCACTACAACCAGATGATGGTAAACTTCACCACCTTGGCACAGGAAGCCAATATCCGTACCACCGTGGTTAAGAACTCCAAGGACCTCATTGCCGCTTGCGAAAATGAGAAGATGAATGCCATTGTCCTGAATGTCCCCTCTCGCCGTACCGGCAGTGACAAGGTCTACACCCAAGAAGAGCTTGCTGCGCTGAGAGCATTTAATGCCCGTGGCGGTATTCTGATCATCTCCAACCAAGCCGACGCCAGCACCAAGGATGTTCTGGATGCAGAGCCTCATATGGCAGCTACCATGAATGCAATTCTGGAATCTGTAGGTTCCTCCCTCCGCTTCATGGACGATGCCGCACGTGACGGCAGCTATAACGGCATTTACGCCACTGCATTTGGCAATGATCCCCTGACCGAAGGTCTGGAGGACTCTGTTTACTACTACAACGGTTCTTCCGTATACGCAGTAGATGCGCAGGGCAACACCCTGACGACGCTCCCCGCAACTGTCAGCCCCGTTCTCTTCGCCAATGCCAATACCGCATCCATTGACGGTGACAAGGACGGCAAGGGCGGCACTGCTGTAAAGTACAGCTACACCGCACCCAACGGCGCAACATCTTCCCGTATCCTTCTCATGGCTGCCGAGCGTGCAGAGGGCAAGGGCATGATCTTTGTTTCCGGCGTTCCCTTTATGAACGACTTTAATGTCACCTTCCCTGCAGAGTATGGCAACAATGCTCTGGCAGAGAATCTGCTGAATGCTGTGAATCCCGTTAAGATCTCCACCATCGCTGAGGTTCGTGCACAGACCGAGGTCGGTTACAAGTACACCATCGAGGGCACTGTTACCTCCAACGCTTCCGGCTACGATCAGGAAACTGCATTCTTTGATTGTATCTATGTCCAGGATGAAACCGCAGGTATCTGCTGCTTCCCCGTTGCCGGCGACTTTAAGATCGGTGATGTGGTTCGGATCCAGGGTCTGACCGAGTTCTATATCGGTGAGCCTGAGCTTCAGGTACAGACCATCGAAAAGATCGGCGAGACTGAGCCCCTTAAGCCTATGGAGATCACTTCTTCTCAGCTGAACGACCGCTCTGTAGAAGGCAACCTCGTTACCCTGAAGGGCTTCGTTACCAAGATCACCGTAACCAACGGTCTGGTAGAGTCCATCTATGTCATCGACGCAGAGGGCGTTGTAGGCAGAGTCTTCATTGATGGCTATATTACCACCTCCAACGAGGTCAAGGATCTGGCTGTAGGCAAGGCAATTTCCGCTACCGGTGTGGCTTCCTACGATAACACCTACGCCATCGAGCACGACAGCTACGCAAGAATCCGCACCCGTGACCGTGGCGACATCGTCACTTCCGATCATATCCATACGCCCGTTGCCCTTGAGCCCGTTGCTCCCACCTGTACCGAACCCGGCCTGACCGTAGGTCAGTACTGCTCCGTATGTACCGTAGTTCTGGTAGAGCAGGTAGAGATCCCCGCAACAGGTCATACTATGGTAAACGGTACCTGCACTGTTTGCGGCTACGAAGACGAGATCTTTGTCAATCCCTTTACCGATGTAGCAGAAAATGCATGGTACTATGACTATGTCATGAAAGCAACGCAGCTGGGTCTGGTTACCGGTGTCAAGGCTGACATCTTTAAGCCTGATGCAAACATTACCCGTGCACAGTTTGCTACTATCTTGTATCGCGCAATGGGTGCTCCCTCTGCAGAGGGCATTGAGAATCCCTTCAACGACCTTACAGCCGGTTGGTATATGGATGCTGTGCTCTACCTGAGCAGCAAGGGCATCGTAAACGGTACCGGTAATGGTAAGTTCACCCCCGATGCGAACATCACCCGTGAGCAGATGGTCACCATGCTGTACCGCGCAGCAGGCGTAACCGGTGCTAAGGGTCGCGAAGTTCTGGATCAGTTTGCAGATAAGGATTCCATTAGTTCCTACGCAGTAGATGCTATGGCATGGGCTATCAGTGAAGGTCTGGTCAACGGTGTCAGCGCAACCAAGCTGGCTCCCCAGAATCTTGCAACCCGTGCACAGGGCACCAAGGTCATCCTCCTCTTCACGGAACTTCCCTAAGATTCGGGGAAGGGAACCCTCTTGGAATATTCCCTGATTAAGCAATAGGATATTTTACCGACCCCTCTCCCACGGGAGAGGGGTTTTTTATACACAAACTGCTATAAATTACGTGCTTTCGGGGAATGCATAGTTTGTTGGGAGGGATATGTATGACATTCAATTTTTTCTATTTGCACAAAAATTTGTCACCAAAAGTGTCTATTTCTCCGAATTTTTGCGGGGAAAGCTGAATTTTTCTGAAGCCTCTTGCGATGTAAGACTTTCATAGGTAGAATGAATATCGGCGGGGTTTGACCGCCGAAATATTAAAATGGAACAGGAGGCAACACATGAAAAAACGGACCATCAGGATGTTCTCTTGGCTCTTGGTCATTGCTATGGTACTGTCCTTGGTACCTGCAATGGTCTATGCAGAAGAGGGAACGAGCACGTGGAAGGCTGTGGCATTTGAGGATATTACACCGCAAGATGCCGTAGCCATCACCATGACCAAAGACGGCACCACCTACGCACTACCCACTGTAGCCGAAGGCACAAAGAAGCAACCCCTGGCCATTCCCGTAACGGTCTCCGGAGACACCTTGACCACGCCCGGCGTGGGCAAAGACTTCGGTTGGATCTTTACTGCAAAAGACGGTGGTTATACCATCACCACAGGCGGCAAGTATCTGTACTTGACCGCCGACAATAACGGTATGCGGATCGGCAATAAAGAGTGCATCTGGTCTCTGGCAGGTGGCTATTTGACTGCCAAGGATTCCGGTGGTACAGACCGCTTTCTGGGTGTCTATACTACCGCTCCCGACTGGAGATGCTACACCAACACCACCAACGCCATTGCCGGTCAAACCATCGGTTTCTGGATCCTGGAAGGGGGCGGACACTCCGGCGGCAACAACTATACCGTTTTTGACCCTAACAATACCTATTATGTCATTGCGGCTAAGGTAGGGGAAACCTATTACGCAATGTCCAACACCTTTACAGAGAAGGAATATGAAGAGATCACCGTTGTTGATGGGAAGGTAAAGGGAGAAGATGCCTCCTACTGTGCAGTTGCTCTGACAGAGGCGGAAGAGGGCTGGACTGTTTCTTGCAACGGTAAATATATGGCTTATAAATCCGGTACCGATAGAGGAAACTCTAAAGACCCATACGTGTGGATCCGCAGAGAAGGTTCCAATGGTTCTTGGAGATTTGTCGCAAGCACAGAACCGAAGCGCGGTTTGATATTCCGAGCAGGCAATTACCATACCTTCGGTACCTATACACTGAGCCAGGTAGATGAGACCCCCAGTGAGTATTACGATGTGGAGATCTTGGAGGTAGTAGGGAACATTCCCGATCCTCTGTCTCGGGCAAGTGAGCCCAAGGCTTCTCCCAATAAGGGATATGTCTATAAGGGGACAGAGGTAACTCTCAGTGCAACGGG
>JAZSAO010000387.1:0-9681 GCA_045601945.1 Faecousia sp.
TTGAACCGTTACGGTTTTATAACTCTGTAAAACATTTCCGCTGTAAACAGGTACCTTCACTTCTAAGTAGAAACTATCATAACCGGTCAGTAAAGAGGTCTTTACCGCAAAATTGATGGAAATATCACTTGCAAGATTTAGAGTATGATTTATAACGATTCCGCTATCCACAGCTGTATCACTATAACCGCAAGAGGAGCATGTCCCATTCACAAAGCTATGTCCGGTAGCTGCAATGGGCGTAGAATAAAAATCTCCGCACTTGCTACATGTATAATTCGTACTGCCCTGCACCGTACAGGTTGCAGGCGTTACGGTTTTGATATAGTTGTGACCCGTTGCCGGAATGAGAATATCCGCTTGCGTGAGAGCATTCGTGCCTTGTGCATCGGAATACAAACTGTGGCATCTGTTACAATAGTAGTGTGCAAGAATACCGCTTTCCGTACAAGCAGGCTCGATTCGATTGGTGTACTGCACATCATGTCCCAATACAGGAATAATCAGTTCATCTCGTTCGATCGTCTCTGAATAGTCATTATCAGAATAATAGATATCACAAATGGAGCAGTAATAATATGCATTCATACCCGCAGACGTACAAGACGCCTCCACAGGGGAATAATATGTCAAGGTATGATTTAGTGCAGGCAGAATTGTATCTATCAAATAGATCTGCGTCTGACAGGTTTCATCGGAGAAGATCGCATTACAGATTTCGCAAGTGAAATAGGCAATATTTCCTTCCAGTGCGCAACTGGGGGCAGTCGCGGGAGTCTCTACAAGATCGTGGCCCAAAGAGGGAATCGTCAGATCCGTGAGAATAACTTCTTCTGTTGCTTTTTCATCCAGAAACAGTGCGCCGCAACCATAGCACTGATAGTGGGGCATCATGCCGTCTGTTCCGCAAGTTGCTTCCAAACCGCCGACCGCAAAAACCTCATGTCCAATGGGGGCGACAATGATGGCAGCTTCCTTCAATTCGTTACTGCAAAGGGTATCGCTAAACATACGGTTGCATCTGGTGCAAACATAATGAGGGATGCGACCTTCCTTGTCGCAGCCTGCGGCAATGCCCTCAACATAACTGGGATTATGACCTTGCGCCTCAACGATCTCATCCTTAACCACAGCGCCGCAATCTTTGCAGGTAACGATCAATCGTCCCGTCTCTGTACAAGTGGAAGGAGTCAAACTATCAGTGGTGTTTTCATGGGGGCACTGGGGCGTTTCTACAGTACCACTCTTATAGAGATAGAACTGATAAGAACTGGTCTTTGCAGAAGAATTACAGCGGAAACAAGGATTTCCGTTACTGTCTACAGTGGAAATGTCATCTCGCAATCCAAGATAACGTCCATCAGCATTCAGCGTAAATGTACCTGCAGAGAAAGTAGGTACCCAAGATGTAGCAATGCCATCTCCGTAATACAGATTATTGGAAGAATTATACAGAACACTGCCGTCAGGGCCCGTAAGAGTAAATGCAGAACCATCTCCACTGAGATTCCAAATCATATAATCTTGCTCGACCTTTAAAGTTTGGGGAATAGAAGACATAGTCAGACCTTCTGCCATAATATAGGAAGTTCCGTGCATCTGTCTTGTAATCGCGTAGTAGGGATAAGCGCCGGGATTTGCGCCACCGGGCGCGACGACCAAAACATAAGAACCGTCAGTAATTTGATTGGTTGCCGTCAAGAGGGTAAATGTACCGGTAGATACGGAACTGCTGCTCCATCCGCAACGGGAACACTTTCCGGAGGAAATATTACAATTTTCAGAAGAACTGTAGCTACAATTCGCACAGGTGATCTTATGCGTTCCGTTTTGGTTGGAATTGTATTGATAGCTATGTCCGGTAGCCGGAAGGGAAGTTGTGCTAATCACCATGCCGCAAGAGTTACAAGTCACGACCTTCTGACCGTTTTCTGTACAGGTCGCCTCTGTAACCGAAGTAGAGGTATTACTGTGACTGCAGGCTGTAGAACTGCCGGCAGCTTTGTACAGATGGAAATAAGGATTACCGGCGGTGGTATCTGCCCAACCGAATACCAGCGGCAATTCGTTGTCACCCACATACTCCGTATGATCCATAAAGGACAAATAATATGTAGACTTAACGGTAAAAGCGGTCTTAGCGCTATGATAGCTCAGAACCCAATTAGAAGCGGTGGACCCGAGAGATAAGCTGTTGGGAGAAGCGGGATCATTATAGAGATAGTTCCCGTTACCGTCACCGATCTTCATCGAACCGATATTACCGCTAAAGGTCCATACCACATCTTCCGGTGCTGTAATGCTGTCCGGCAGAGAAGTAAGACCCGTCCCCAAGACTTGAACCGCATAATAAGTAGAAGACTCTATTTTGCTGAGAACATAGTGGCTATATTCAGAACCGCTCACAGAAGGGGTAAACAGGAAAACATAACGCCCCGGAGTCAACTGAGATGCAGAAGTAACCCTAACAAAAGACTCACCGGAACCGTCTCCGGCAATAGAGCCTACAGGTAAGATCTCCACATCAAAATACTCAGCGGATCCTTCCTTAGCATTGCTGACGGCATACCCACCAAACTGATTATACGTTTTGCCTCTAAACACAACGCCTCTGGTGTTACTTGCTTCCGCTGTAATACGCCAGGAGCCGTTTACGCCTTCAGAGATAATCCAACGATAGGCTGTAGTTACCGCACCTAAATTCGTACTGCTGTTATACGCCAAATAATGGGTATCGTTCTCAATGGTGTATCCACCGGAACTATAGGTCAAGGTGACTGCATAACCTTCCGCGTCAGCCTCGGAAACATAGCCATCCGTTACAGCAATGGGTGTACCACTGATCTTTCCCGAGAAAGAACTGCTCATGGCGTAGTATACTCCCTCAACAAAAGCGGCAATCACATATGAACCGCTTTCTCCCACAGTGAAAACACTGCTGCTACGTACAGCAGGGCGGGGGAGTGAGATGTCTGCAAATCTGTCATTTTCTGCAAATGTTGTAAAAGATAGGGAACTTAACAACACGCAGACCGTCAAAATCAGTGATAACAGTTTTTTGACTTTGTTTTTCATAATACTCAGCCTCATTTCATATAAAGTTTTCCCTATTGGATATACCGATTCTATTTTAACATATTTTACAAAAAATGCAATACACCATAAATACAAAATACATACTGGAAATATAAATATCCTTATGCTATAATATATTTACCTTTAAATCACATAAGGCAATATTTTACAACCCGAGGTGTTAACACATGATCGATAAAGAAGTATCCGAACTGCGCAGACGGTTCCGTGCAGATTATAATAACGTCTCTCGTATCCGAGGATGCTATATCAGTTCCAACGGAGAGATCATTTCCTCCTTTAGCGAGTCTCTGGGAATTATGGGACAGGAAGAGCAGGAGAAATATCTCTCACTGCTTAAAAAAGGCATTTCCGGTTCCATCGGAAAAACGCTCAATGATATTGAGTTTTCCACAAGTCAGGTTATGGATTCCGACGAACACCGACTCCTTACCAAACTCCGTAACTCCGCACTGGAAGACGAAGAGTCTGTACAGGAACTGTACCACAAAATTGCCGACTCTCTCCATATGTCCGAAAATTATCTGATTCTTCTTGCCTACGACTCTTACGATGTTCCTTTCCGCGGAAAAGGCGGTCAAACCTTTGATGACGGAGGAGATATGGTACATAGCTATTTCGTTTGTAGTATTTGCCCTGTGAAAGAGTCTAAGCCTGCCCTGCGATACCAAGCTGCCGAAGGTCTTTTCCGTAATCGTTCCGCAGATTGGGTCGTTGGCTCCCCGGAATTAGGCTTTGCATTCCCGGCCTTTGATGATCGACGCACGAATATATACGGCGCTCTTTATTTTGTACGGAGCAAGGATACCAATTACGAAGATTTTGTAGAAGCCATTTTCCACACCGATCCACCCATGCCCTTAAATGTACAGAAAGAATCATTCCGAGAGGTTCTCACAGAATCCCTACAAGAAGAATGTAGTCCTCAAGTAGTACAAACTGTTCATAATACAGTCCGTACCATGGTTCAAACCCATAAGGAAAGCAAGGTATCCGAGCCACTACAGATCTCTCGTAGAGAAGTAGCCACTGTATTGGAAGATTGCGGTGTATCCGAAGAAAAAATGGCCGCATTCAACGTAAAGTACGATCTGACCTTCGGAGATTACAGTGCGCTTCCTCCCCAGAATTTGGTCAACCACAAAGAACTTTGCTATGAGACTCCTGATGTTGTAATTAAAGTCAACCCCGAACGGGAGGATCTTGTTCATACCCGTGTGATCAACGGCACAAAGTATCTGATGATCAACATTGATCAAGGCGTTGAACTGAACGGGATCAATCTTCATATAGAGGAGTAATGACAAAGGAGTCCTTTCTATGGTAGTTACGCAACCGGATTATTACGAAAATTTCACCTGTATTGCAGGAGATTGTCCCGATTCCTGCTGTATTGGCTGGCAGGTTGTCATAGATCGCGAACATCTGGAATTTTACCGCACCTTAGAAGGGGAAACAGGAAACTTCATTCGCCAAGGAATTGTTAATGTTGATGGAGAGCCCTCTTTCGCCCTCTGCAACGGCAGATGTTGTAATCTCCGTGAGGATGGATTGTGTAAGATCCAATACGCTTTAGGTGAAACTGCACTATCCAACGTATGTGGTTTTTATCCCCGTTTTGTTACAGAACTGGGGCTGATCCGAGAGCAAGGTCTATCCATTTCCTGTCCCGAGGTTGCCCGAATCGTTTTGACTAAAGCAGAACCTGTTTCTCTAAAGACCTATCAAACCGATGATCCTCTCCGTTATTTACACGACGTAGAGCCGGAGCGGCTCATTGCCCTGCGACAGGGGAGAGACCGAGGAATCTCCATACTGCAAAACCGCGATCTTCCTTTAAGCAGAAGAATGAAAGACCTTTTACTTTTAGGCATAGAAATTGATGCGTTAGAAGAACCGAATACAGTTATCCCCATGTCTGACGAGGCATTTGCCCTTTTCCGACATAGATTATATGAACTCTACCTGTCTCTGGAACGACTGCGCCCTCATTGGACACAAATTCTGGAGACGGGACGTCAATCCACTCCGCTACGCATCCTCAACGAAGATCCCTGCTGGGAACAACTTCTTGTGTACTACTTGTTTAAGTACTCTCTCCGTTCAGCTATGGAAGAAAATTTCATAGAATGTATCATCATGTCCATCCTGAGCGTGATCCTACTGCAAGAATTATACAGTCATCGCGTAGGGGATCTCATTTATCTCGTACAATTATACGCAAAGGAAACCGAACATAACGACAATAATCTGGAAACTATACTTCATTCCGTTTGGGAGGAACCTTCTTTCTCTCCAAAGTCCATAATGGAAGTACTCAATCGTTTTCATTCCACGTAGGAGGTTGACCCTTTTTATGAAGCTCCGTAAGGTGCTGTCAAATTTGATATTGACGCTTATTTCCTTTCTATGCATATTAGCTTTATGCTCCGCCGTTTGGTACATTCGAAAATACGGCGATACAGGCTTTATGTCCATTATTTCTACGTTCTTTTCCCCGTGGACAGGTTGTGCCAATTCTCTAAAGGAAAGTTATATACTATACGCACTCCTTCCCGCTATTGTGCTTACTGCGATTCTTTCGATCATTCTTTTCTATCAGGGGCCAACTCTTCTCCGCCGGAAGGGCAAACAGGTCTATCCCTTTTCGCAAAAGATGCGTTCATGGGTCGCAGGAACTTTAAGCCTTGCCTGCCTGTTTTATGCAGCAGGGTTGGTTCACTTTCCAAAGTACATCTATGACAATTTTTTTACCTACAGCACGCTCTACGAGGAAGAATATATCGATCCTGCAGAGGTCTCTGTTTCCTTTCCTAAAGAAAAACGAAATTTAGTTTACATTTTCATGGAATCTATGGAGATCAGCTATCTTTCAAAAGAATTAGGCGGCGGAAGCACTTCCACCTTGATCCCGGAATTACACACACTGGCGCAAAACAATACAAATTTCTCTCATTCCCAAGGAGTCGGAGGCTGGCCACGTGTTACCCATACAACGTGGACATCTGCCGCTATGGTTGCACAAACAGCAGGAGTTCCTCTAACCATCGATATTTCTCAGATCGATTTGGAAAACTTCCAAGGCTATTTACCCGGTGCAACAACGTTACAAGATATTCTTCACGATGCAGGCTATTATCAGACCCTCATGGTTGGATCAGATGCTTCTTTCGGGGGACGAAAGGAATATTATCTCCAACACGGTACGGATCGTATCTACGATCTGTATACCGCCCGTGAGGATGGTCTGATTCCGGAAGATTATATGGTCTGGTGGGGCTTCGAAGACAGTAAACTCTTCGACTATGCCAAAAGGGAACTGGAATACATTGCCGAAAAAGAGCAACCCTTTGCATTTACCTTGCTTACCGTCGATACGCATCACGTAGATGGCTATGATTGCGGTTTGTGTCAAAATGAACACACAGAACAATATGCAAACGTACTGTCATGTTCCTCTCGACAGGTATTACAGTTTGTTTGTTGGCTCCAAGCACAAGATTTCTACGAAAATACCACCATCATCCTATGCGGAGATCATCCCTCAATGGATCAACAATTCTTCCGTCGAAATATCTCTAAAGACTACGAACGAAGAGTATACAATTGCTTTATAAATGCACCTTTGGACGCTCCAAACAGCAAAAACAGAAGTTTTACCCCCATGGATCTGTTCCCGACCACTTTAGCAGCCCTCGGCTGTGAGATTCAAGGTAACCGATTAGGCTTAGGCACAAATCTATTTTCCTCGGAACCTACTTTGGCTGAAAAAATCGGAATGGATGTACTCAACAAAGAAATTTCCAAACGTTCTGACTACTACACCGCCCATCTTATCCTCAAAGATAAGTGAAACTCATGACAGGCCATCCTGTCGTTAGGAGGAAAACCCATGAAGCAAAAACTCTCCACAGCCACAAGCGGCTGGCTGTATGCCTTCATTCATTTTTCCGTCGAGGTATGCTCTTTCTATTTTTTATATTCACGCCTTAGCTTAACCGCAGCATGGGTGCTATATGCATTTCTATTTGATGCGATAGCTTTTATACCCCAGAGTTTTCTGGGGCTCTGGGCAGACACGCTCGGGAGGGAATACCTCGGTGTTGCAGGTTGTCTCATGATGCTCTTTGGTTTATTTTTCCCTATTGACGGTCTTGCGTTAGTGATCCTGACGTTAGGGAATGCCATGATACATATTTCCGGTGCAAAGCATACTTTGTCCGGCGCAGAAGGTAAAATTTCGCCCTGCAGTGCCTTTGTCGCAGGAGGTTCCTTCGGCGTAATCACCGGTCAGCTTTTGGGCATCACCAACGCCACATATGTTTGGATACCTACTGTATGTATGATCTTTTCCTTAGTCCTTTGCATTTATATCGCACAGCATCACGAAACTCCAAAGGACACGTTTTGCTCCTTTCATATCAGTTCCACTACCATACATATCGGAGGTGTCGTATTCCTCGCTTTTCTTTCAACGGCAATCCGATCTTATGTAGCCTATGCAATTCCTACCGCGTGGAAGAAAGATACGATCCATGCCATTTTACTTTTCTCATTCATGGGAATCGGAAAATACATGGGAGGTTTCTTATGTGATAGGATCGGTTACCAAAAGACTACAACCATCAGTCTTTTCTTATCCCTGCCCTTTTTGCTTTTCGGCAATCAAATCATGTTCATCTCCCTCATTGGTGTAGGCTTATTTAGTATGACCATGCCGATCACAGTCGCGATCCTTGCATCTGCGTTTCCGAAAGAACCCGCATTTGCCTTTGGTATTACTACAGTGGCACTATTCGTTGGAGTAGCACCCGTTTTCTTCTTTCGTCCCCATAGCCTTTGGGCGAACCAAATAATCGTCTTGATTTTTGGTATTCTTGCCGCAATCAGCTTAAAAACAGCCATGAAAAGGAGGTGTTAAATCATGTTTCATTTGATTCTTGATGCCGCCGCACCCGGTGCCATACTCGCGATACTCGGAGGCGGAATTTTGATTATTGCTCTGATCATTGGTCTATTCGCTACTGCTATTACGTTAATCGTCCGAAAAGTCCTTCAAAAGAATAACGCCAAGACCCTAAATCAAGAGAACAAAACGGATCCCGATTCTTCTTCAAATAAATGATCCAACCCGTTATAGGAAAGGAGGTCTTATCATTGTTATTCCGTAATTTCGATGTGATCGTCCCCACAGATGAGTTAATCACTGACGTTTCCGATCAACTTCCATTACCGGATCCCTGTGGGAACTGCTCACTGAGAACAGTGGTTCTGATTACAGCAGTGATTATCCTTATTATAGCAACAGTATTCATCGTAAAAAAAGTCCGATGTAATCGCAAGAACAATACGATCCTCGCCGTTCCCCCTACAGCAGAAGATAAAACCGGCAAAAGTTAAATCCTTCTTTCAAAGGATTTCGGGAAAGGTTCAATGAAATGGCACTTTTTGTTCAGATCACGTCTTCTTTGCTTACCGCACTATTCCTTACTATCGTTATAGAAAGCATACCACTTGTATTTTTTTCTCCCCGTAAAAAATATCTCTCTGTTGGATTTCTGTGCAATATATTAACCAATCCTTTGCTGAATTGTCTACGGATCCTTATTTATAGCTTTTATCCCAACCCAAAAGTCCTTCTTATTTTCACCATCGTTTCAGAAGTGCTCATCATTCTTGGGGAAGGATGGCTTTATGTAAATATTCTGCATATCTCACCGCGCAAAGGACTATTCATCTCCGCTCTATGCAATGGGTTATCTTATGGTCTTGGATTATTACTGCTTTGAAAACAGCCCCGATAGGTGCGTCCTATCGGGGCTGTTTTAGGATCTGTTGTACAAACGAAATACCTGCGCCGCAGTATGCTTCAAATTGGAGTATGCGATTTGTGGATCCAGGGCTTCTTGCAAAGACATAGGATGTTGTAGAATAGGGAAGTACGCCAAAACACCTTCCGAAAGACATTTATCCGCTCCATTCCCGATAGCACCTGCCAAAACAATAACCGGCTTTCCACATTTCTTTCCCAATCGTGCAATGTACATGGGCCCCTTCCCCATTGCAGATTGTCCGTCAAAAGATCCTTCTCCCGTAATGATCAGGTCACTACTACGGATTTTTTCTTCCATCCTAAGAAACTGCCCGATAATATCTGCACCGGACTCAAGAACACCGCCTAAAAACACAGAAAATGCAAAGCCTAAACCACCCGCTGCACCGGCGCCCGGCGCATAGGGATCTGCAGTAGGGAAGCGTTCCCGTACCTTTTCGCTGTAAGATGCAAGCCAACTGTCCATATCTTTTACGTCCTTCTCATCCGCACCCTTTTGGGGACCGAACACAGCGGAGCAACCATTGTCTCCCAATAAGGGATTGGTCACATCGCAGGCTACCCGGAACCGACATTGAGATAATTCCGGCATAACATTCTCTCCATCAATGCGCACCAGATCCTTTAATCCGAAAGCACCGCGGCCAATTCGTTCTCCGTCCTCATCCAAAAAACTCCATCCCAAGGCTTCTAACATACCGGCACCACCATCATTGGTACCGCTTCCACCTAAGCCGATGATAAACTCTCTG
>JAZSAO010000388.1:0-10690 GCA_045601945.1 Faecousia sp.
CTCCAAGGATTCCATGATAAGAGATTGGTACAAATTTGAATTTTTGTACTGTTTGCCGGAACTTCCGGGTAGTTATACCGTTGTATCTTGTGTTTCTTCAGCCGAATGATTCGAAGGCTGCTATTACGGGGAGCATATCCTCCTCAAAGTTTTCTCTTCCGTACAGATCCAGGAAGAGATTGGTGTAGGAATTTGTTTTTAAGTTATATTGCAGGGACCAAATTGCCCAGTATAGATCTGTGTGCTTATCCCCTGATCCGGCCATATTGCAATCAATGAAAACGGTTGCGCTCCTGAACAAGTGTCTGCTTGTCTCCGGGAACTCGATGGGGGGAAATGTCAATGACTGTCTTTTTCATATTGCAACGTCCTATTGATCTCCTCGACAACGGCATCCAAATCTGTTTCACCGGAAACCACATGCATATCATGGGGTTCTGCGTCAAAACAGCCGTGCTTCTTTTCCAGCATTGTTGCCACAGGAGCGGGGAGATTTCCTCCCATTCTTTGGGCAAAGCGAGACTTGATCAGCTCTAAATCCGCTGTGACGAGAATTCGCACTGCACCCTCCGGCAATAGGGGAAGGTGCTCACTCTCGGAGATTACATAGAGGATATTCTCGCCGGACACAGCGGCGGTCAGCTTCTTTTGAAACATCGTTTTTGCGATGTTCTCATTCTTGGCAAGACGCAGATAGTCCTTGCCGGTAAATACTTCGCAGGGGATGTTCGCTGCAATCTTCTCTGCAAGGGTAGACTTGCCGGTGCAGCTTTCACCAAAAATTCCAATGACCATATATATTACCTCTCATTTGTTACAAAATGTTTGACTGTATTTTCGGGATTTTGCAATTCCGTTCTAAAGAATGTGGGATACATTTTGATGCCCTCATCAAGAGAAGCCCACTTCAAATACTCCTTGCTTTGATCTTCTGTGAAGCTCTCGCTGATGGGCTCGAAGTCCCGGGGAATGTTCATATAAAAGAAGAATGAAATCTCGTAGATCAGCTTGCCGAGATTTGTAGGTGCGTCTCCATAGAAGTAGTTTTCGTGTACGAAACCAAGACGGTCTATTTCCATTTTTACCCCGGTTTCTTCCAATACCTCACGGACAATGGCTTCTTCTGCGGTTTCACCAAATTTGATCCTGCCACCTACGGAATAGAGATAGTCGTATCTTTCGTTCCCCACCATCAAGAGCATTCCGTTTCGCATAATGATCCCACCGACGCGAATGTTCAAAATACCCTCATCGCAGGGTACACACATATCTTGCTTCATTCTTAATCTCTCCTTTCCGGTCTATGTTGCTTTCCTAATAACCATAGGGTCTTAATGTGGTTGGAAGTATGTTTGCTTCGCCGGATGATTCTGCTGTGTCCTCCACCCGAAAAAGTGTATACCCCAAACTTGCGCTGCTTCGAAATCGGACTTGATTTTTGTCCAATATGGGATAAAATGAAACTATACGGACTCCTTTTGCAGATATCGGCATATTCGGAGCACCGGGAATTTGGGAGGCAACAGAAATGAGTACGGATTACACCATTCGAAGATTTCAAAAGAGTGATGCGCAGGAAGTATCTGCCCTGATCATTCGAACTCTGAGAACGACAAACAGCAAGGACTATTCTCAAGAATATATCGAAAAAGATGTGAAAGCATTTAGCCCGGAAGGGGTAATTGTGCGAGCAGGTTGGACACATTTTTATGTGGTCTGCTACGGGGATACGATCGTTGGATGCGGTGCGATCGGCCCCTATTGGGACAAGGAAGACGAAAGCAGCTTGTTCAACATCTTTGTATTGCCGGAGTATCAGGGCAAAGGGATCGGCCGTAAAATCATTGAAACCTTAGAGCAAGATCCATACTTTTTACGGGCAAAGCGTATTGAAATCCCGGCCTCTATTACGGCCTGCGAGTTTTATAAGAAGCTGGGGTATACGCATAAGAATGGCATTGCTGTGATTGATGATGAACAGCTATTCCGTTTGGAAAAAATCAGACAAGGATAAACAGAGGAGATCGTATATGGAAGTTAGAAAATTTAGATTGCATCGTGATTTGCAAAAGCTGGAAGCGTATTTAAGGGATCAATATCTTGAGAATAGGAATATGACTTCATGGCTGCCGGAGAGACTCCATGACCTGATTTATAGGATGGGAGCCCAGGAGACAGACGGTGGCAGAGAGAGGTCAGCAGATTATATCTTCTTGTGGGAAGAAGAGGGGGAAATTGTTGCCTGCATTCTGCCTGATGGAGAGAATGTATACATAAGTATAAAAAAGGGCTTTGAGTACCTTTATCCTTCTGTTCTGGCCTATAGCGAGGAAAACTGTCTCCCCCTATTCCATAAAGCGGATGATGGCTCCGTGAAGTTTTGGGTCGTTGCCAATGATAGCCTTACTTATATGCGGGAAATTCTTCTGCGGTCGGGCTATACCAGGTATGGGGAAGAGGACTATGACAACTATGTGTACCCCTTGGAACTGTGTGTTTCAGTGGATCTGCCTGAAGGCTTCAGGCTCCTTTACGGAGAGGAATACGGTGACGAAGAAAACAAATGGAGTGCTTGTAGCTTGGGCTTTCACCCGGATTTAGAGGCACCCGACTACAGAACCGGCATGAATGCCTACAACGGTCGGAAAAACTCGTCCATGTATGGAGACAGCTTTGAGTGCATCGTAGTAGACGAAAACTCGGGAGAAGGAAATGATGTTTGCTCCTACTGCTTTGTATATGTTGATGTAGCATCGAAAACAGCCTATATAGAGCCCGTCAGCACCAGAGAAAAATATCGGCACAAAGGAATCGGCACTGCAATGATGCATGGCGCGATGCTCCGATGCAAGGAAAAAGGGATCGAAAAATGCTATGTCAATTCCTTTGGATGGAGAAGGAAGTTCTACAATGCCGCCGGCTTTATGACGGAGGACAGCATTGGATTTTGGTACAAGACAATGGACTGCAACAGGTGAGAAAAGCTAATCTATGTCGAATGGATAATGATCATCAATAAGGATATAGTTTACATTGTGCTTTTGTGCGAGACGAAGGACCTCTGCATTGTCGGCGATGGTGCTTTCCAAAGTACACCATGTATCATCTAAGCGGTGCTCAACCACATTGGCGTATTTTTGGATGTCCCCAAAGTGATTCCGGATATATGTCTCACTCATGATCAGACAGTAATATCTGATATGCCGGAGATATTCTTCTTCAAAATCCTTTTCCCAATCAAAGGGGATATAGCAGCCCTCTACAATGAGATGCTGTCCGTTCTCAATAGCGGTCTTGATCATTTCTCTCACAATGGGCCATAGATATGCAGTTAAATCGCTATCGTCACTCATGGGGGTGAGCTCCGTATTTCCACTGCGGATCAATCCCATTTTTAGGTGGTCAATTGACAGGTAGGGATATTTGTACCGTTCCAGTAATTTCTGTGCAAGGGCAGTTTTGCCGGTGTGGGATGCTCCGGTTATGATAAGGATCATCTATTCATACCTCCTTTTTTGTGAGTGTAAACCCTAATGGGATTGCAATTCTTTTGCCTGTATACAGTCTTTGTGAATAGCATACCGCAATGCACCCCGAAATGTCAATAATAATACTGTTTCTTGATAAAATGGTTAGAAAACCATTTTATCGCAGGATAAATATCCTGCACCGCCTTAGGCGGAAGAAACAGTATTACAGGTTATTTCTTGGCGGCCATGCCGCCATGCCGCTGATAAGCGGCATAATAAAACGGTCAATCCGTTTTATTAGAAATAAGTATAAATTACCGCTTGTTTCACAGAAAGGGGACACAAAAACTTCACGGATTCAAATATAGAAATCGTTGACTTGTGTCATATATTTCCATATAATAGAAGGGAAGCGCCTACCACAGATCAGAGGAGTTGGAGAAGTGAACATGCTTACATATACATATTTATCAAAGGGAAACTTTGATTTTGTAGAGAAACCGAAACCGGAACTAATTCACGAGAGAGATGCCATTGTTAAGGTAACACTGGCGAGTATTTGCTCCAGCGATCTGCACATCAAGCATGGCTTTGTGCCTCGTGCGATGCCGGGAATCACGGTGGGGCACGAGATGGTCGGCATTGTAGAAAAGGTCGGCTCGGCAGTGACCCGTGTAAAGCCGGGGGACAGAGTGACGGTAAACGTGGAGACTTTCTGCGGTGAGTGCTTCTTCTGCAAGAAGGGCTTTGTGAATAATTGCACTGACAAAAACGGCGGCTGGGCTCTGGGTTGCCGCATTGACGGAGGGCAGGCGGAATATGTCCGTGTGCCCTTCGCAGATCAGGGACTGAATAAGATTCCCGACAATGTGACGGATAGACAGGCATTGCTTGTGGGGGATGTTTTGGCTACGGGCTATTGGGCAACGAAGATATCCGAGATCGGGCCTGAGGATACGGTTTTGGTGATCGGAGCCGGGCCTACAGGACTTTGCACCCTTCTTTGCGTGATGCTCAAAAAGCCCAAACGGATCATTGTTTGTGAGAAAGACGAAGATCGCATCCAATTTGTCAATGACCGCTATCCCGATGTGCTGACGGTTACGCCGGAGCAGTGCCTTGATTTCGTGGTGCAAAACAGTGACCACGGCGGTGCAGATGTTGTCCTTGAAGTAGCAGGGGCAGACTCCACCTTTGAGCTTGCCTGGCAATGTGCCCGCCCTAATGCTGTGGTTACGGTGGTAGCTCTTTACGACCGCCCCCAAGTCTTGCCCCTGCCTCAGATGTACGGCAAGAATCTCACCTTCAAGACCGGCGGCGTAGATGGCTGTGACTGTGAAGAGACCTTAAAGCTGATCGCCGAAGGCAAGCTGGACACCGAACAGCTGATCACCCATACCTACCCTCTTGCAAAAATTGATGAAGCCTACGAGGTCTTCCAATGCAAACAGGATGGTGTTATCAAAATTGCCGTCGAGTGTTAATATATTTTGGACATGGCATAGCCTGCAAAGCACGAACCCCACAGGAGGGCAACTTCCTGTGGGGTTTCGCTGTCTGCATACGACAGACGGATTCTATTTCATATCGAACCGGTAGACGTTTACAGTCCTTTTCCCTTCAGCATACATCTCATTGTCTTCGGGAATGTCGGCTACTTCCAGGAACACACCGCCTGCCAACTCGCAGGTTCTGGCAGAGGGGGTATTGGTGGGGACACAGGTGATGATCAGATGTTCCATTTTATGCTTCTTGGCAAGATTGAAAAGCAGTTTACAGGCCTTGGCTGCATAGTGGTTGCCGCGATATGGCTCATCGATGCCGTAGCCAATGTTGCCTCCTATGTATGTCTTTTCATTGTGACCGATTCGCAGGTCGCAGTAGCCGATTTTTTCTCCCCCTAAAAGACAGATATCAAAATAATATGCCGGCAGCCATTTCCTCCGGGGATCTGCCTGACAGGTACGGTTTAAGCGAAGAAAAATTTCATGATCCTTTAAATCGTCTGTGTCGTAGAAAAGGAAGGAAACAGAACTGCTATGGTCTAATTGTGCCCGGAGCCTTTCATAGAAATCAATGTAGTAATCCAACCGTTTCTGCCACAGCTTTCCGGCCGCTTGGGTTCCTAAGTTCATATCCTTAAAACGGGTCAGCTTTTCTATGGTGGAGGCTACCGTTTCCTTTTTGTTTTCCAAGCTCATTTCGCTAAACTTGTTGTGTTCCAAGGTTTCGTAAATGCGGTAAACATCAAAGCGGTCGATGTTATCCGCATCTCCCACAATTTCGGCAAAGGGGGTGCGCTCCCATTCAAAATCCGATTCATCATCTACATGGATAGCAATGCCGTAACAGATATCATTGACTGCGTCTGCAGGAAGACCGAGACCTTCTAAAAAAGGCCTTGCGATGGCGGCACTCCGTCGCCCATGGTTTTTCCAATCCTCACGGGTGGCCATTTCCTCGCAGTAGGAAATATCGTGGAGAAGCCCTGCAATCACAGCATAGGTTATATCGAATCCTTCCGCCTGAGCAATCGACTTTGCAATATTTGCCACCCGATAGGAATGCTCTAAACGATAGTCTCGCCGGGTGGGATTGGTGTCTAAATAAGTACTTGTAGCAAAAGTTTCCTTCAGGAAGACTTCTGCTTTTGCGATCATTTCTGTATTCATTACGTAGTTTACCTCTCATCTGATACAAAATATTTGACCGTATCGGTAGGATTCTGCAATTCTGTTCTGAAGAACGTAGGATACATTTTGATGTCCTCATTAAGAGAAACCCACTTCAGATGCTCCATGCTTTGGTCTTCTGTGAAACTCTCGCTGATCGGTTCAAAGTCCCGGGGGACTTTCATATAAAAGAAAAATGAGATCTCGTAAATCAGCTTGCCGAGATTTGTAGGTGCGTCTCCGTAGAAATAGTTTTCGTGTACAAAACCAAGACGGTCTATTTCCATTTTTATGCCGGTTTCTTCCAATACTTCACGGACAATGGCTTCCTCTGCGGTTTCCCCAAATTTGATCCTGCCACCTACGGAATAGAGATAGTCGGATCTTTCGTTTCCCACCATCAAAAGCCTTCCGTCTCGCAAAATGATCCCACCAACGCGAATGTTCAGAATGCCATCTTGGCAGGGTACACACATATCTTGCTTCATTTTTCTATCTACTCCTTTCCCATCGGTAGTACTTGATATAGGATGTATTTTCTATCCTTGCTTACACAGAATTTTCAGAGCTTCTCGTTCAGAAACCCCACGGGAAACTCCGTCAGCGATCACATCTGCAAAATAGGCTTTGCGGTTGGCATCCATATAGGCATCTGAGTCCATAGTATCCACAGGACGGAGAAAATGGCTTCTACCTTCATGGAGAAACAGTGGCAGATCATCCACAGAAAACAGATGCATGGTTCCGCGGTTTGTTCAGCCTTTGACTAAACCATCGGTATTTAATTCTTCGGTTCGGATAGAAAGCCCATGGAGTGCATGGCTCAAAAACTGTGCTTGCACACCGCAAAGATCTTTCACTACGGTTTGCATATCAGCGGGCGCAGTAAGATGCTGTCCCCCCATTCTGTGAAGCTTGATTTCTTCTATTGTCATAGCGGTTTTCATTATGTAGTCGATTCCGAATCGGCATTTTTCCTTTCGTAGTTTTCTGTGAAGTGGTCATTCAGCCATGCAACAAAGCGATCATACCGGTTCCGAAACTCTGCGGGAAGATCTTCGACAGACACCTCTTCTGCATGGGGAACAGGAATGTGCTCATGCCAATGACAGCCCCACTGCTCGTCATAGTTTCCACTTTCCATCATCGTTCCCTCAAAGGGGATAATGTGATATTGATATGTCATTTCTGAAGGGGAAAAGTCTAAGTGGATCCCATATTCTATTTTGCCATCGTGGGCAGAATAGCGAGCGGGAGCACGGTCAGCGATACACGATGGGAAGCATACTTCAAAACAGCCGATACATTTATTTGTAAATTCAACTTTTTCAATCATTATAGCATCCCCATAAACCCATATTTGCAGATTTCCGATATTTCGCAGAAGTATGTGGGTCTGTAAAAAGAATGGTTTCCGGTGTTTTGGCCGTTACAGCCGCAACTTGTCGCACATGGCGGTATTGTCTGCGGTTTCCATCACGGAGGCGGCTGCTTCCGCTACTCACCGATGTGCCTTTTATACAATGCGATTTTTCTTTCAAATCGTTCTATCAAGTGCCGGTAATGCTCCGCTTTCTCTGTGCCCTGCAAGCATTCCGATATCAGCAATTCTCTACCGACCTCAAAAGAGGGTAAGTCGTTAGCTAATTTTCTTGCCTCTTCGACCTCTCCTATGCGAGCATATACACGTACAAGCAGTGCATTCGCCCAAACAAATAATCATAACTGTTCCTCCCTGATCTCTAAAGAGTATCTGCTACTGTAGCATCATGATTATATCAAAACAAAAAGGAACTTCACAGGGCGTGACAGTTGCAAATTCTCAACTCTAAGCATCACCGTCGCAAATAGAGTAATCATTTGGACTTTTGCGTTATGTCAAAACTCCTTTGTGTAATGTCTGATCAACAAGACGTAAGGTCAAACCATCATATTTCTGTCCGTCAACCTCTCGTGTGCCTGTGTTGCGGTTACATTTCTGAAAGTCGAGCTTTTCGGCACAGCGGAGCATACGGACATTGCCCGACCAAGTTTGCGTATAGATTGTGTCAATGCCGTGTTCAAAGTAGTATCGGATAAATGCGCGAAGGGCATTCGATCCAACACCATTATCCCAAGCATCAGGCTTGCATATATCAATGCCAACAGCACGGTAAGCGATTTGTCTGTCCTTAACCTCACCGATCCATTCGTAGTTCTCGTCAATGGGATAGGAACTTACCCAACCGATGTGTCTGCCGTTCCAACAAATTTCAAATTTCCAACGGCGAACATCGTCGGGAAGGTCTTTCACGGATTCATAGTATTCTTCCTGAAAACAGTGTAGACGCAAAGGTTACGCTGTTTCAAAATCGGACTTGATTTTATCTAATACGGGGTAAAATATAAATAGAATCATTTGTATCCCACCGGGAATTTTTGCGCAAGGGCAGTTTCAACGGTGCGGTGTGCTCCGGTTATTAGAAGGATTATTTATGACGACTTCTTTTTGAGCGCGAAGAAACCTAAGGGGTTATTACCTGCCTGTATGTGTTTCTTCTTAATAGCATACTGCGATGTGCCCGAAATGTCAATACAATAGCGAACGAAACGACTGCCAAAAGTCAATTATGCGGTATATTTCTTCTTGATTTACAGATACTAACAGTACAAATTTGTAAAGTAAGGAGATTATTATATATTATGAAAGCAACCGGCATTGTTCGCAGAATTGACGACCTCGGTCGTGTCGTGATTCCCAAGGAGATCCGCAGAACCCTGCGTATCCGTGAGGGAGACCCGTCACAGACAACATTGGAATTATGGCAGTTATTCGCCATTTCTATGATCAATCTCCAAAAAAGACTTGCACTAAAATAGTACATTCCACTGATAAAAAACCGACGATAAAATTGCGCTGCTACACTGAGCCATACTGTTCTGTATTGCAACGCTGTTTATCTTGTTGGATGAGGGCAAGGAGGGGGCTTTGTTCCGGAAGAAATCCGAAAGCACTGTGCTTTTTCGTGGACATATCCGTAGAGATGTGCTATAATAAAAGAAAAAGATAAAGGAATGTGCCAAGGAGGAGTGTTATGATTGATTTTGCTAATATCGGCAAATACCGTGAGAACAATCGTATAGAAGCCAAGAAAGCCCTTGGCGGACTACCGAAGAGCATTTGGGAGACCTACTCCGCCTTCGCCAATACTCATGGGGGGCTTATTCTTTTGGGTGTAGAGGAACTGGAAGATAAGTCCTTACGCTCTGTTGATCTGCCGGATCCGGAAAGGCTCATAAAGGAATTCTGGGACATTGTCAACAATCCTAAGGAGACCAGTATTAATCTTTTATCTTTAAAGGATGTATTTGTGCAGGAGGTGGACGGGAATCATATTGTGGTGATCTGCGTTCCCCGTGCGGAGCGTTCCTATAAGCCTGTTTATGTGGACGGCAACCCTTTATTTACCTATCGCAGAAATGGAGAGGGGGACTATCGCTGTACCAAGGAAGAAATTCAGGCCATGGTGCGGGATGCTGCGGTGAAAACGCAGGATATGCTGATCCTGAATGAAATGGATCTGTCCGTCTTCAATAAAGAAAGTGTCCGTAGCTACCGTCAGAGAATGCGCCTTTCCCGTCCCGGCCATGTATGGGAAGCCTTGGAGGATGAGGACTTCCTCTTAAAGCTCGGAGCTGTGGGAATCGGAACAGACGGAAAGAAGCACCCCACTTCTGCCGGTCTTCTCATGTTCGGAAACGAGTATGACATTGTACGGGAGTTCAACGCCTATTTCCTTGACTATCAGGAGCAGTATGATGGGTCTATCAGATGGACGGACCGTGTTATTTCCTCTTCCGGCGAATGGAGCGGCAATGTGTACGACTTCTATTTCCGGATATACAACAAGCTGATACAGGACATAAAGGTTCCCTTCAAAATGGACGGTGGTACCAGAGTGGATGATACGGCGGTCCATCAGGCATTGCGGGAGGCTTTGGCAAACTGTTTGGTCAATGCGGACTATTACGGAAGACAAGGTCTTGTGATCATCAAGAAACAGGACTCTATCACCATGGCAAACCCCGGCGGCTTCCGCATTGAAATTGATGCAGCAAAAAGCGGCGGCATTTCCGATCCCCGGAACGGAACGATGCTAAAGATGTTCAATATGATCGATATTGGTGAAAGAGCCGGTAGTGGTATCCCCAACATCTTCCGTGTCTGGCACGAACAAGGCTGGCCTGCACCTGTGATCACAGAACAGCTGGAGCCGGAAAGAATCGTCTTAACACTCTCTCTTTCTAAAACCGACGACAAAAAACCGACGATAAAAACCGACGATAAAAAACCGACGATAAAAACCGCGACCCAAAAGAATGCAATTATTGCGTATCTTACGGATCATGTTAGCGGAAAGGTGTCGGACTTTTCAAGTCTGTTAGGATTGAAGCCTACCAGAGTCAAGGAACTCCTATACTCTATGATGGAAGAAGGCATCATTGTGGCAGAGGGAAGCAACCGTAACAGAACCTATCGTCTAAAGTCCTGATTTTTAGCTAATCTTA
>JAZSAO010000389.1:0-1601 GCA_045601945.1 Faecousia sp.
CGGTCCACTGCGACGGTGACATAGGGGGCGTACCATGCATTGGAAGGGACATCATCGAATCCGGTCGGCGGCGTGGGAGGCTCCGGAGTTTCTGTGGGATCCTCGGGCTCTGTGGGATCCACGGGCTCCGTGGGATCTTCCGGATCTTCGGGTTTGGTGCATTCTGCCCACTTTGCGTTGAGGGTGAGGATCTTACCGGGGGCAATGGTTTCCGGGGTATAGAGCAGGTTGGAGGCGCTATCCATCCAGCCTACCAGATAATAGCCCTCTCGTACAGCGGAGGGCATGGTGCCTACAGGCTCACCGGCCTTGCTGTAGAACAGACCGTAAGATTTGCCGCTGCCTTCCATAGTGGCTCCGGTATCCTTTTTGGTAAGTTCAAGGTGTGCGCCGAAATAGGTCTTGCTGAAACGCTTGTAATTGCCGTTGAGGTACATATCCGCTTCGTCGATCCGTCGTTGCATCAAGCCCTTGACAACGCTGCCGCCGGCACTGGCCCATGCGCCCATTGCATTGACGAAGTCCTGTTCGGAGGGATGTCCGAAGAGAACGTACTGATAAATACGATTGGCAGGCTTCATCCACTGACCGCCTAAATTAAAGGTGAAGCTGATAATGGCATCATACTGGTGCTGATTGTGCTGTACGGTGCCCTTGGCAAGGAGACGATCCACTTCCTTTTCAAACTCCGCTATTTCCAGACGAAGTTCGTAGTCGGCTTCCTCCTTGGTGATAATACCGCTGGGGTAGTCATCGGGCTTCCATTCTGTTCCGTAGCCGATGGTATATTGGCTGTAGTCCCAATATTTCTCACTGCGGAAGCCTTCTTGCTCCTTAATGAACTCGATCAGGGATTCGCTGACCTTTAGTTCCGGGTAATCGAAATTGCCGCTTCCGCCACTGAAGGAGTCACCGTTGGGGTCGGAAACAGGGCTGTCAGACCAGTGAGCGTAAAGGGTGCGGTTTTGGTCGGCATAAGTACTGTTATAAATGTGGGCACCGTCACTGCCTGCCATGGTGAACCAGCCGGCAAAATATTTCCCACTCTTGGTGGGAATGCCCAGATCCCCGTAGGCATTGTTATAGGGGAAGCACATAACGCTGTTAAAATCTTCGGAGAGGGTACCGCCGTTGGGATTGAAGATAACATAGCGGAAATCGGCATCACAATTCCCGTCGTAGCTGCCGTAGAGGAACAGCTTGGCTTCCCGAATGCGCCGTCTGAGGTTGGTTTCGGAAACGGTACCGTCATTTCCCTTGACCCAAGAGGTCAGGGCGGTTGCCAGTTCTGCATCGGAGTAAGAATTGCCACCGATAACCCGTTCCACCCGATAGCCGGAGGACAGGATATTGTGGTTGGGATAGGCGCAGACCAGATCCACGAGGGCATCGAACTGATGCTGCTTGAGGCTCAGGTTATACTTGTCAATAAATGCGTTGACTTCTTTCTCCGCGGCGGAAAGGCTGTAGTAAGTATTGCCTTGGTGTTCTTGAATAAAGGCTTTGCCGTCGCTGCCGGTGGTCATGCTGCTTGCGGCCATGGCAGGGATCCATAGCTGGGACAGCAGGCAGAGAATCAGTAGTAGACTGCAAATGCGATG
>JAZSAO010000390.1:0-4097 GCA_045601945.1 Faecousia sp.
ATCTGTGGCATAACCCAAGATTGGGTTTCCTGCGGACACACCGGGCAGCAGTTGCAGCAAAGCAGTAATGATTGTGCCAAGTATATTACCGGCGTACATCATAAAGATGCAGATGATAGCCGTAACAATATATCTGCTTGATTTCAAATTATGCTTTTCAAGAGGTTTGGCAGGAACTTTACGCAGAAGTAACAGCCCAATGGGAACCGCTATCAAATAAAGCGGTGCAAAGGTGATAAGCCACATTCCCCATGAATGCTCTAACACTTCCGGCCATCCAGCATCGACCACATACATCAGAAGAATCTGAGCAGCGGTACCTATGCCAAGGATTGCAAATGTACCGATACCAAGCTTCGAAAAATGTTTTTTTGCTTCTTTCAGATTTCCTGTAAAGGGCACTTCTGGTGCGTACTTCTTGCCGTCCTTCGGTTCCAGGAACAGCGGTGACAGGAAGAAGAACACCAAGCCAAGCAGAACGTTTATGACTGTACATCCAATGGCCGCTAACACCGGCTGGTCAAAGACCAGACCCACTGCCATGATAGCGACATCTGGCAGCAGACCAAAGTAAATAAACATGATCTGAACCAACTGCTTCACCATTTTACCTGCGGAGACCGGAACAGAAAATCCGATAAACGCTCCGACTGTAGTGGCAAAGAAATCGACTGAAACAATCAGCGGGAGCCATGTCAGAGCAATCAACACATTCTCACCTAACAGAAGTGCCGCAACGATCATCGCAGGCAGCAAATCCAAAAAACAATTTGCTGTGCCGCCTAACAGCGACCAAAACAGCTTGCTCCAAGTGTTTTCCGGAATCAGCAGGAAATGATCCATCTGCGTGTCCTGTTCCAGAGGGTTGCCCATAGCTCGGAAGAAGGTAAGAACTCCCAACGTCAGAATGACCGGAATCAAACCATTTGTCTGGATGACAAAGCGACACAGAACAGCCGCACCAACTGCTGCTACCAAATAAGTTACCGAGGTCTTTGTGAAAACACCAAAGTGGGCAAACCGGAAACGGTTGTACATGGCCTTATGGAAGAATACGTTTGCACCGGAGCCATGCCGCATACCATCCCGCCGCAGATTGTCGCTGCGGTCTTTCTTGCGTTTGATGATGGCAACACCGCCCTTTTCCGACTGTGCGGCAGCAAGCAGCTCCGCAGTTTCCTCGGACTTAGCCATAGCGTCCTCATAGAAGTCCGCCTTAATGTGCCAAATGATATAGGTAAGCAGGACACCGCCAACTACGATTGCGGCAAAACTCATCAGCAGACCTGCAATGTTGCCCTCCATGGCAAACATGCAGAATCCCTTCAGCCAGCCCCACATAGGAATGAAGCGGGAAACTGAACCATTGAAGAAACCTGCGGCTGCAGCCAAATAATTATCACCGCTTGTCTTCCAGTACAGAAGATAAGCACCTGCAAGCACCAGAAGGAACGCATAAATACCATTGCGAAGATGGTTTTTCAGTTTCACATGGGTGGAGCACACGGTGTACAAAAGAATCTGCAGCAACTTGCCGATAACGATTGTCAGACACCATGTAGCAATCATTGCCAGTGCCACCCAGATGCTCAAACCAAGATTAAGCACCAAATTGGGCAGTTGGAATAATAGATATACACTTGCCAGGATACTTGTACCCAACTGCGTCATTAACCGAAACAGCAGAACGGACTGCGGCTTCATAGGTGACGAGAATAACAGATTTACGTCGGCGGGCAGAAAAATCTTGCTACCGTTTTTGTCAGCACGGATTGCTTGAAAGACAAAAACCACAAGAATAATCCCGCCTACGATAAGTTCGACGAATTCCTTTGGTTCTATACCGAACTTTTCCTGAATGCTGGGTTCTTCCTCTTCAATCACTTCGCTCTCAACGATTTCTTCATCCTCACCGGATGCATCATCCAGCATGGCGGCGCCAACACCGATTAAAGCGCCAACGGCCATGCAAATAACAAGGAAAATCAGAACCCATGTTTTGAATAGCTTGCGGAGTTGGTTTACAAAGGAGTGCCATGCGTAATATCCAAATAATCTCATAGAATCAGCCCTCCTGGGATGCGGTATCCTCACTGTGCGACATAGCGTCCCGACCGATTCCCTCTGTTACATCGAAAAATAGCTGCTCCAGCGTTCTGCCATCCTGCGCCAATTCCTCACGTGTCAGGTTGGCACGAATCTGTCCATCCTGCATGATAATTGTGCGATCCCAAAGCATATCCACGCTGTCGATGATGTGGGTACTGACAAGCAGAGTCTTTCCATCATTACGCATCTGCTCGATGATGCTTTTCAGCTGCTTGATAGCATGAGGGTCTAATCCGACCATAGGTTCATCGAGTAGCAGCATCTTGGGTTCCGGCAGCAGACCGAGGCAGATGTTCAGCTTTTGCTGCATACCCTTGGAAAGCTCGTCGCCGAATTTCTTTCGCTTATCATTCAGTTCAAAGCGGTCAAACAGCTCGTCCACTCGCTGTTTATAATCCGTAAGACGGTATGCACGAGCCAAGAACTCCATATGCTCCGAAACAGTCAAGTTCGGATAGAGGGAAGGCATTTCCGGTATGTAACCGAGCAATCTCCGAGCATCGGTGGTTTTGTTGGGCAACCCTCCAACTGTGATTTCGCCATCATAGCGCAGAAAGCCAATGATCGACTTCATAATGGTACTTTTACCTGCACCATTCGGACCCAACAAAACGGTGACGCTGCCGGGATTCAAGTGAAAACTTACATCATTGCAAGCTGTCACCTTTCCATATTGTTTAGTTACATGAGATACATTTAACATGTTACATTTCCTCTCTACTTTGCGGGTTCTTTTTAAGATCAGTTTATTGTATTTCAGTTACTTCTCCTTCGAGAAAGTAATCAACAGACCGATTTTCCACATGCTCCAGTAAGTCACGCTGACGACTTCCCAGCCTTGCTTAGCCATATCATTCATCAGCTTTTCTGCCTTACCCTTGGTTGTTTCTACTACTTTGTATTCTTTCATTTCACACCTCGATACCTTCATTTCTTCTTTTTCGGTTCGGACAATTCTGAGCACATTGCCTCGAATAATTCTTTCAAAAAATCTCTGTTCTCAATATCCCCAACGAGCAACATTTCTTTTGCTCCCTCGTAAGGCAACTGATACTCAGCACTCGGCATAAGTGCCTTTGCCGACGGTGTTGGTTTAACGAGCAGACGGTTATCATATACACCGCCTACGACCTTGCCGCCATAATACAACACATATTCGCCCATCATCGCACGGGCAGAAAGACCGTTACATTGGTCTAAAACAAATCCTATGTATTCCTTACTGCTTGCCATAAAACACCTCAAAAATAAAAAAGTGCGTGACCGAAGCCACGCACCGAAAAACGCAAACTCCGATTGTCGCCAAACAAAGCCCAAACAGAAAAGGAAAAACCTTGTTACCATCTGAGTGGAGTTGCGTTTTTACCGAACTCATTTCAGATGATAACCAAAAAAGGGTATAATATCCCCTTGGTAAAATGTAATCCTTTCCCTTATTCGGCTTTGTTTGGCTAATAGATTATAGCACAGAATTATCATAATTACAATGTAGCTCAAAGAGATTTTTCGCTGTCCATAAAAACCGTCCGCAAGATATTTCCTGCGGACGATACTTTGTTAGCTATATAAGCAGTAATTTTTCTGACTGTTTTCAAATAGATTCCCGAAATACGGTCAAGATAATGATAGAATATTAATGCTGTACATTGTAGATTGATATAGCTATTCTCGTGCTTCTGTGGTACTGTGTCTTGCTAACAGGAGGCGAGGCACATGAACGAAATGCTGAAAGCGCTATATGATAGCTTCTACGAAAAACTCCCCGCAACGCAGCTCAAGGCCGAAGTTGAGCAATGCCACCAGGAACTCATTGAAAAGCTGGACGGAATATATGAATGAGATCAAACAGAAATAGTGGATCCGCATTGCCGGGGAGTGTTATCGCTCCCTGGCTTTTTTGTTTTCCGAAAAATTTCTCAAAAAATTTCAGAAAAGTAGGAACATTTTGCAGGGGCTAAACCTGTAAGAGAAATAGGAGGAGAAATACT
>JAZSAO010000391.1:0-4048 GCA_045601945.1 Faecousia sp.
AAACAACGACCGATATAGGGCTTACCATTGACTCAATTGTCACTTCCCTAATAATAAGCTGAATTGTAGAACGTATCATCATTAATACTTGTAAGACTGTGCGGAATGAGTATATCCTATAAATTACAGCAGTCATAGAACGTGCTTGCAAGTCCGGTTACGCCATCCGGGATAGCTATAGCGGTCAACCCGGTACACTCACGAAACGCGCAAGCTCCGATGGTTGTCACACTGTGGGGAATCGTGACAGAAGTTAAGCCGATGCAGTGCATAAAGGCATATTTCCCGATAGAGGTAACACTATCAGGGATTATTAAGGAAGTTAAACCTACGCAATATTCGAATGCTTGTTCCCCGATGAAAATCACACTATCCGGAATGGTAATAGAAGTTAAGCCATCACAATACCAAAACGCTCCATCGGCAATCAAGCGCGTTCCTTCGCGAATGGAATAGCTACCGTTAGCAACCAGCGGACGGGAATCGATTACGTATTCTGAAAGATACAGCACTGCATCTTCCCCATCCCAATTATCATAACACCAATAATAGCCGGACTCTGCAAAAGCATCAAATCCGATAGAAGTCAAATTATCCGGAACAGAAATGGAAGTGAGCTGTTCGCAATTATAAAACGCCTCAGCACCAATTGAGGTTACACTGTCCGGAATGTCAACTGATGTAAGATTCACGCATTCCGCAAAAGCCATGTTGCCAATAGTGGTTATCCCATCGCCGAGGTCTACAGACTTAATTTGAGATCGAAACTCACGCCACGGAATTTCTTCTATGTTATACCAATTTTGCATAGCTCCCGATCCGGAAATAGTAAGGACTCCCGTAGAATCGTCAAAGCTCCAAGTCAAATCATACCCGTGATAAGTTCCGTTAGCATCTGTGTAGCTATCCCCACAAGTGCCCGAGGCTGTTACGGCAGAGGCCGGGAGGACTACCCGGGGCAGGAGGGCAACGAGAAGGGAAAAAACAAGTAACAGGGATAAAATTCGTCTTTTCATAATGATTTCTCCTTTTTTACTTTTTATTTCAGATGTAATTTGACTATTACACCTCACAGGAATTATACCCGATATATCGGGTATAGTCAAGAACCATTTTGCAAAATATAATTAAGAAAAAGGGAGGGATATGCCGTGATTACCTATGCACCGCTATGGGAAACCATGAAGAAAAAAGGAATTACAACCTATGCGCTGATTAAAAATTATTCCTTTAGTCGCGGCACATTGGACTCCTTGAAGCAAAACAGGAACATTTCTACAGCAACCCTAAACGATCTGTGCAAAATTCTTTCCTGTAATGTGGAAGATATTATAAAGTACGAACCGGAGGAGCCATAAAGGAGCCTCCGGTTCGTATCATGTCATAAGTCTTTCCTGTAGTCCTCTAATCTCATATTCTATAAACACTCCGGGCTGTTTCGGAATTTCCATGATGTATCATTCCTTCGGATTTAAAAATCCTCTGTCATTGTAGTTTTTGCCAATAATCCGGAAGGAAATTTATGAAATTCGTTGTATTATTTAAAAAATAACGTTTTTTCTCTTCCATAAATGATGACTTTATGATATACTGTATGCGAGAAAGTGGGTGTTCCTAATTTTCAGACATTCACAATAGATTCGACAATCAGGAGGTTAGATTTATGATAATCCATCGTCCTCAGACGGCTGCCGAGGCAGTGCAGATCCGATATGCAAATCCGGACACTACGGTCTATCTTGCCGGTGGAACGGATGACCTGCGTCTCGGTGGCGCTGCAGAAGGAAAAGAACTTATCGATATTAATGCATTAGGCTTGAACACCATCGAAGAAAAAAACGGTAAACTCTACATTGGCGCACGGGTTACGCTTCAGCAACTCGTGGATAGCGACCTGATCCCCCTATTTATCAAAGAGGCTGCAAAATTCTGCTCCTCCTTTGTAAAACGCAATTCCGCCACCGTAGGCGGCAATCTGGCCCTGCGCCGTGATGACAGCTACTTAGCTGCCGCTTTCTGTGCCGCAGATGCCAAGCTCCTGGCCTTAAGCGGCAAGGGCGAAAAAGAAGAGCCTGTCTACGATTACCTCAAGGGCTCCTGCAAGTGTCTGCTCAAGTACATCGTTATCGACCGGAATCGGGAAGGCTGGGTCAAGCGTTTCGGCAATACCTCTGCCAGCCACGCAACCCTGATTGCCGCCGAGAGCAACGGCATCTATGCCCTGAGTGTAAAGGGCAGCCGCTTAGCCTGTGGCAACACCCCCGATCTGTACGAGACCATGGAATTCTGTGATGATTTGGCAGGCAGCGCCGAGTACAAAAAGTACCTTGCCAAAACTGTCTTTTCTCTGAGGAGGTAAGCATATGGAATATAGATGCAGAATTAACGGCGAAGACATCCGCCTGATAGGCGAAAGCACAGAGCGTTTAAGGGACGTTCTGTACCGTGCCGGCTATCTTTCTGTCCGTGACAGCGACGATGCCGAAGGCTTTGCAGGCTCCGACACCATCATTTTTAACGGCGAGCTGAAGTACTCCAATTTCATCCTGCTCTATCAGGCCGAAGGTGCAGAAATCCGCACAGCCGAAGGTCTCCTTAAGGGCAGAGAGCTGAACTATGTCCAAAAGGCCATGATTTCCGCAGGTATCGTCGCCAGTGCGTATAACGCAGGCACTGCCTCTCTGATCCTGACTTGGCTGTTAGAAAAGAATCCCTACCCCTCCAGAGAGGAAATCAAAGAAGTTCTCACCGGTATTTTCATCCGTGATGCAGGCTATGAGCATTACTATCTTGCCATAAAGCTTGCCATCGAGCTCCGGGACACCGGCAGCTATCAGAGCGAAATTGCCCCCTCCTTCCGCCCCAAGTTAGAGGTGGTAGGTAAGCCCGTGGATAAGATCGACGGCGCCGCACTGGTTTCCGGTGAGCCTGTTTTCGTAGAAGATAAGGTTCCTGCAAACGCATGGTGTCTCCATGTGGTTCGTAGCCCCTTTGCCAGCGCTTACATTAAGAGCATTGATATTTCCGAGGCAGAGAAGCTCCCCGGCGTTGCCGCCATTATTACAGCCGAAAACTGCCCCGATGTTTACTATATGCAGGCAGGTCAGGGTAACCCTGAGCCTTCTCCCCACGACCGCCGCCTGTTTAACCGCAAGGTTCGCCACGTAGGCGACCGTGTTGCCGGTATTGTTGCCAGAGACAAGGACACTGCCTATAAGGCTGCTTCCCTTATTAAAGTAGAATACGAGCCCACAGAGGCTGTCTTCACTGTAGAAGAAGCCATGGCAGAAGGCGCCCCCCTGGTACATAACGGCCCCGTACAGTATAACGCCGGTGCACCTGCCGATTTAGATGAGTACAACTCCCGTGCAGGTGACGCGCGAGAGGGCAAGGTTGTCTACCAGTTCCCCCTCCATGCCGACATTCAGAAAAACATCGCCGCCTCCAACAAGGGACACATCGGCGATATGGATAAGGGCTTTGCAGAGGCTGACGAGATCGTAGATGTCACCTATCAGACTACCCAGATCCAGCATACCCCCTTGGAACCCCACGTTTGCTACGCTCACGTAGAGAACGGCCGTCTGGTGGTCAATGCCTCCACCCAGGTTCCTTACCATCTGCGCCGGATCTGCAGCTGGGTCTGCGGCATTCCCGAAAATAAGATCCACATTATCAAAGAGCGTGTCGGCGGTGGCTACGGCAGTAAGCAGGACATTCTGGTAGAAGAGCTCACCGCTTATGCCGCATGGACTACCGGCAAGCCTGTCTACTACCGCAACACCCGTGAAGAAGAATTTATCGCCAACTCCACCCGCCATCCCATGCGTTGCCGGGTCAAGATGGGCGGCAAGAAGGATGGCACCATTACCGCTATCTTTATGGAAGTTTGCGCCAATACCGGCCCCTATGGCAACCACTGCCTCACCGTTCCCATGAACAGCTGTTCCAAGACCCTACCCCTGTTCAAGGTTGACAACATGGGCTATGATCTAAAGGTCTTCTACACCAACACACCCCCTGCCGGTGCATATCAGGGCTACGGCAC
>JAZSAO010000392.1:0-11223 GCA_045601945.1 Faecousia sp.
CCAAAGAGACTATTGATCCTAATATATAGCCTCGGTGTAGGCGGTGCAGAGAATATGGTGGCAGAGTTGGTGAAAAAGTTGGACAAACAACGGTTTCAGCCCTCTGTTCTTTGTCTTTCTTCCCGTAAAAAAAGTTTTGTACAGGACAGGGTTGAAGCCATATGTCCTGTTGAATATTTAGGATTTACGGGCTCCATCGGTCCTCGTCAGCTTTTAAAAGCCATTCGGAGGATCCGTAAGCTGAAGCCCCATGTTCTTCACGCCCATTTGGGAAGTGTTGCAATTGCTCTGCCTTATGGTATGCTGTTTAGAAAACCTGTTGTAGTTACAATCCACACTAAGCCGGAAGATGCTTTCAGTAAGCGGAATGAAAGTCTTCTGAGAATGGCAATCAAAAACGAGGTTGCTTTTCCGGTTGCTGTATCGCGGGAAAATGGTGATCTCTGCCGAGAATATTTTTCCTTAAAGGATGGACAGGGAGCCTATGTGAATAACGGTGTGGATTTGGATCGATTCTATAAACAGGTCCATGCTCAATTTACTTATATCAATGTGGCTACCCATAATAAGAATAAAAATCAGGGTATGATTTTGCGAGCCTTTGCTCGTTTACATGGGGAGTTCCCGGATACCCGTCTCATGCTTCTGGGAGACGGCCCTACTCATGAGGAACTTTGTACGCTATCTTCCGAATTAGGGATAGCCCATACTGTGTCATTCCCCGGACGGGTAGGGAATACCGAGGACTATTACAGTATGGCGGATGTGTACTTGCAATCCTCATTTGTGGAAGCACTTCCTATGTCCATTCTGGAAGCCATGGCATCAGGGTTGCCCATTGTGGCCACTGATGCGGGGGGCGTACGAGATGTAGTTAAGGGAAATGGCATCTTGACACCTCCGGGAAACGAGGATGCTTTCTACGAGGCAATGAAGCAGATGCGTATGAAAGATGAGCAAGATAGAAGAGCAATGTGCGAGCATTCTCTCGGTATTGCGGATAAATATTCCTCTCGCGCTATGGCGGAGAATTATATGACCATCTTTGATGGATGTTTAGAGTAAAAGGTAGGAGTTTATGCTGGAATTTAGGGGTAATAGTAAGTACATAATTAAACTGAGAGAAATAGCAGTTATGGCATGTGTGCTCCTCGTTTCGGCATTGGTTCTGTTGAGAGATGCAGGAGGCTTTTCTTTCCCGAAGACACTGATCGTAGGCATATTTGTTATTGCTATGGCCCTTTCGGACAAGTCAGACATATATTGCCTATTGGCCTTTATGACACCGATATCTAAGGGCGTTTCCTATTCTTATATTGCTTTTTTCGCTTTGTTCCTTTTAATGTTTAAGGTAAAGAAGTTAAAGATAGGGATATGCGCTCTAATTTCTATTGTGGGCATTTTAATGCTCGAACTGTGTTCCGGCTTTAGACCGGATTTTAATTTTGTAGATTATGTTCGTTTTGTAGGTATTTTTGCAGTCTGCTTCTATTTTATGAATGACCGCGACAATTCCTATGATGTCCCTAAGATGATGCGATTTTTCCTCTTTGGGTTTATTGTGACCATTCTTTCTCTGTGGGGGCAGATGTTACGACAGTATTCCCTTGCCAGTTTGTTCCTTATAGGTATTCGCTTTGGTGATACCAGAGGCTCTCTATCTATTTCAGAGGGAATGGTTATCAGCTATAATGAGAATGAATTGGCCTTTCTTTGTATTCTTTCCTTATGGATTGGCTACAGTTATTTCCGTTATGGTGGGAAACTCAGGGGTATGATATTCATGATCCTTGCAACGGTACAGGGAGTTCTAACACAGTCTCGAACATTTGTTTTGGTTTTGATAGTGTCGTTGCTTGTGATACTGCTGACATCGATTACTTCTAAAAACTCCCTGCTGACGATTCTTTCTCTTGTAGTCGTTGTTGTGTTGGGAATATTCCTCTTGCGAAAATACTTCGTTGCATACCTTGAAAATCTTATTCTGCGTTTTAAGGAGGCTGACATAAGTGGAAACCGTGGCTACATTATGAAGGAATATTTTAATGTATGGGCTTCTATGCCATGGAGAATACTTTTCGGAATGGGACTCCAGAATTATTCGGCCAGATACGGCTTGCCGTTTTATGCGCATAATTCCACTCAGGAGGTTCTCCTGATTTGGGGAATTACCGGTATGTTCTTTGTACTGATGCTGATGATCGTCTCAGTTTACAGCAGTAAAAAAACAAATCCCAAGGCTGTGTTGTGGCAATATGCACCATTTGCGATTTACTTATTGACGACACAAAGTGCTCAGGGATTTTCTGATTTTGCCGGGTTGTTTCGTATGATGATGGCTTTCAGTATCATTTTGATCCGCTTCCCCTCTAAGGAGGAAGTATGTGGAATAGAGATTCCACAAGTCGAATGTAAGGATTAAGCTATGAATAGTAAAAAAGTAGTATCATCCATTTTGTATAAGACAGTGGAACGCTTTTCTGTGAAAGCTATCGGGCTTGTGATTGGCATAATTCTGGCAAGATTGCTGGATCCCGGTGTTTTCGGACAACTTGCTGTGATTACAGTGTTTATTAATCTGTCTCAGGTTTTTATTCAGACCGGGTTTAGCACAGCCCTTGTCCAGCGAAAGGATGTTACGGATAAAGATTATTCCACATCTTTTTATATTAGTTTTCTGATTTCTGTGGTCATGGTGGGCATTCTTTGGGTTGCAGCTCCGAGTATTGCTGATTACTATGATTACTCACAAATTATTCTTCCGCTGCGAGTTTATGCCTTCATACTTCCTATTGGAGCATTTCATTCTATTCAGCTTGCAAAAGCCCAGAAGGAAATGCGGTTTAAGGGAATGGTGTTTGTCAGTTTAGCTGCGTCCCTTATTTCCGGCATCATAGGAATCTATATTTCCTATGCAGACGGCGGCCTTTGGGCATTGATTGCCTATTTTGCATCCAATACCATACTTACGATGATTGGAATGTTTTTCATTGTAAATTGGTTTCCTAAATTTCAGTTCTCCATGGAGCGAGCAAAGGTGCTTTTTAGCTTCGGGTGGAAGATCCTTCTGTCGGCGCTACTTTGCAGTCTGTATGCTGACATTCGAACATTGCTGATTGGGAAACGATTTTCTGACAGTGATCTGGGATATTATAATAAGGCACGACAATTTCCGGAAGTTCTGTCCAACGCCTTGGATGTATCCATTCAGTCGGTTATGCTTCCTACATTGTCCAATGTACAGGATGACACTGCAGCAATGAAGGCTATGCTAAAGCGGAGTTTGACGGTAGGATGTTTTGTGATTATCCCCATCATGGCGTGTTTTGCAGCTATTTCAGAAAATTTCATTATGCTTTTGCTTACAGATAAATGGGCTCCAAGTATTCCTTATATGCAGATCCTATGTATTGCTGATGGATTTATTCCTATTTTGACAGCGAATCTCATTGCCATCAAGGCTTTGGGGCGCAGTGATGTTTATTTGCGTCTTGAGATCCTAAGAAGAATTGTGATGCTGGTGGTCCTTTTTATTGTAGTTTGTTTGTTTCATTCTGTTATTGCGATTGCAGTTAGCTGGTTGATTACATGTGCCATTGATGCAATGATCGTGATGATTTCCATCAACAGACTACTGCCATACAGCTTTTGGGAACAGGTGAAGGATATATGGAAGACAATCGCGTCTGCCGCGATTATGTGTGTTCTTATATTTTTACTGGGCGAATATATTGTATGTGGATTGTTCCTTAAGATTTTGATCCAAATCCTATGCGGCGTCGTTGTTTATCTTTCCCTTTCTGTTCTTCTGAAGAACGAGACTATGCTATATATCCTAACAATGCTAAAGCGATTATTGCACCATTCGGAGCGTTCATCTGAAAATTAAAAAAGGAGAATGGAATGTTATGGAGAGCATCGGAATTTTGGCCCAGAGACTTTATGGTGGAGGAGCTGAACGAGTTGCGGCGAATCTCTCTATTGCTCTGTCCAAATATTATCGGGTGTATCTCATTGTGTTTGACGGTAGCAAGATCACATTTCCCTATGGTGGAGAGGTGATTAGTCTGGATTTGCCAGCAGGAGATGGAGTTTTCCATAAATTGAATACTTTTTGCAAACGGGTCAGAGCATTAAAGAAAATAAAAATACAGTATAATTTGAGTTGTGTTATGAGTCATCTCTATGGACCGAGTTTAGCAAATGTTATGAGTCGATCCAAGGCTTCAACCATATCCTGTATTCATATCATGTTATCGGCATCTCATAATGGAAGGATTGATAAATTAAAGTATCGATTTTTGTCAAGAATGTCTGATAAAATCACAAATGTATCAAAGAAAAGTACCCGGGATTTAATAGAGAACTTTGGCACTGACAAGAACAATACGGTTTGCATGTATAATTTTTCTGATTTGCGCTCCATATCACACAAAAGCTCCGAGGGGTTATTACCGGAAGAAGTAGAACAAATGGGAAAATTTGAAAAGACCATCGTCACATGTGGAAGGTTGTCTTCTCAGAAAGCACAATGGCATCTCGTTCGGCTCCTTCCTTATATTCGCAGAAAAATCGGCAATGTTGGTCTTCTGATATTAGGAGAGGGTGAAAAGCGAGGCCAATTGGAGGAACTGGTACAATCCTATGATTTGGGGGACGCGGTCGTATTTTTCGGGTACAGAGATAATCCTCATCGCATTATTTCCAAAAGTTCGGTTTTTGCACTTTCTTCTCACTATGAAGGAATGCCGATGGTTATTTTGGAAGCTTTATGTTGCGGACTGCCTGTGGTTTCCTGCGACTTTGATTCCGGCGCCAGAGAGATTTTGGCTCCTGACACTGATTTCATGATGAAAACCAACGAAATTGAGTTTGCTAAGTATGGTATTCTCACTCCGGAATGTCATGGAGATGCTTCGTCACAGAGGGAACTTTCCAGAGAGGAAATCCTTCTTGCAGAAGCCCTAATCACAATGCTAACGGATGAAACTAAGCGTCAGCAATATATCTCAAGAGCGCAGGAGTGTCTTTCTTTGTTTTCTGCTGAGACAATTACAGAACAATGGGTTTGCCTTATAGAAGATTCCCAAAAAACTAAGTAAGAAACGAGTATAGAATCATATGTTAAATAGAAAATGCGTGCTGATTACCGGTGCTGCCGGCTTTATTGGCGGAAATCTGGTTATCCACCTCCTAAAAGGGGAGGAAGAACTGCATATTATCGGTTTGGATAATCTTAACGACTATTACGATCCTGCATTAAAAGACTACCGTTTATCCCAGATCGAAGAAGCTGCAAAGCTGTCCGAATCCTCTTGGGAGTTTATTAAGGGTAGCATTGGGGATAGAGATACCGTATTTTCTATATTTGAAAAGTACAGACCTTTTGTAGTTGTCAATTTGGCAGCACAAGCAGGCGTTCGATACAGTATTATCAATCCGGATGTTTATATGGAAGCAAATGTTATGGGCTTCTATCATATATTGGAAGCGTGTCGCAAGTATCCTGTGGAGCATTTGGTCTATGCATCTTCTTCCTCTGTCTACGGAAGCAACAGCAAGATCCCGTATTCTGTGGAGGACCCTGTAGACCATCCTGTTTCTTTATATGCAGCTACTAAAAAGGCTGATGAACTCTTTGCCCATGCTTATTCCAAACTCTATGAAATTCCCACTACCGGACTCCGATTCTTTACAGTATACGGACCTTGTGGCAGACCCGATATGGCATACTTCAGCTTTACAAACAAGTTGATTCGGGGTGAAGACATCCAAATCTTCAATTATGGCAATTGCAAACGGGATTTTACCTATATCGACGATATTGTAGAAGGAATTGCTCGCGTAATGAAGAAGGCCCCGGAAAAGAAAATAGGCGAGGACGGACTCCCAGTTCCTCCTTATGCTCTGTATAATATTGGAAACAGTCATCCGGAGAATCTTTTGGATTTTGTTACGATTTTGAAAGAAGAACTTGTTGCGGCCGGTGTATTGCCGGAGGATTATGATTTTGACTCACATATGAAATTTGTCCCCATGCAAGCGGGAGATGTTCCTGTGACTTATGCAGATACATCTGCCTTGGAGCGGGACTTTGGATTTAAGCCTGCTACATCCTTGCAAGAAGGTTTGAGAGCCTTTGCGCAATGGTATAAGGCATTTTATTGAGTAGCGACGAAATGACGATCTATCAAGAGGAGGTATGTGATATGAAAAAATGGATATATGTACTTGTCCTCTTAGGCATCCTGTTTGTTGGCACAGTTGTATTGATTCTTGTGAATAGAGACAAAGAGGAGGGCTGGACGGCCGTTGCTCTGTCCGGAAACGAAAATACACAACAAACAAATACGGATATCTCGACGGAAGTATTACCTTGGGAGGCGGAAGGCGTTGACCCGTCAGACTATACTCTGGAGGAATATGAAGCATTATCCCACTATCAAAAAGAATGCTTTACCGCAACTTTTGCTTCGATCGAGGAATTTGAGGCTTGGTTAGAATCTGTGCAGCCTACAGAAACTCCATTGCCCTGGCAAACAGGGGGAATAAAACCTGAGAACTACACCATAGAAGCCTATGAGGCTCTGAGTATGAAGCAAAAAGAGGCCTTTAAGGATTATTTTTCCTCCATAGAAGCCTTTGAAGCCTGGCTTGAAGAAAAAATGGGAATGGAACTAATTCTGTGCCCATGGGAGTCTGAGGGAGTTTCTCCTGAAAGCTACACTTATTCCCAATATGAAGCACTTTCAGTTGAGCAGAAGGAAGCTTTTATTGCTACATTTGCCGATCTGGAATCTTTTGAAAACTGGCTTTACTCTGTAGAGCCTACTGAGAGTACCAGTGAAGAAACCAAGGGAAAGCCTATAGAGGAGTATACTTGGGAAGAATTTAACGCACTGTCTACCGATGAGAAAAATGCCTTTATAGAGAGATTTGATTCTGTAGAAGCCTTTGAAGCATGGATGGACGAGGTACAACCGTGAAGAAAATTGGGTTTATATGTGTGATTCTAATTTTAAGCAGCGTATTTCTGTATTCCGGATATCGTATTTTTAGTAAAATGGGAGAGTACCGGCAGATCGAGGAAGTTTATGATGATATTGCACAATTAGTTGTGCAGACAGTACCTATCAATCAAACAGAAGATTCTTACCCTGCTACAGAAACCAATCCTGTCACGGATGCTGTTGAGCAGAGCCCGTCGGAAACACAGGAAGACAATACGGATATGCCCTCTCCTTATGATAATGTTTTCGCACCCATCAAAGTAGACTTTGAAAAACTCTGTGAGATCAATCCTGATGTGGTAGGATGGATTTATTGTGAAGGAACCGTTATCAATTATCCTGTTCTAAAGGGCAAGGATAACGATACCTATTTGTACCATCAGTATGATGGTACCTATAGTCCCGGCGGTAGTATCTTTATGGATTACCGTTGTGAGGGGGATTTTTCCGGAGACTACACGGTTATCTATGGTCATAATATGCTTGCAGATTCTATGTTCAACTGCTTGGACTATTTTCGGGATGAGGATTATTTGCGAGAGCATAGCCGTTTTTTCTATCTGACCCCTTCGGGGAGAAACTATTGTCTGGAAGTCGTTTGCGTAAATTTGACGGTCTACAAAGACGATTTAAGACTGTTTGAATTGCGTGACGATGAGAGAGAATTGGATCTGATCCGCCGGCGTGCAGAAGCTGATACAGGGATGGAGGCGAGTAATGAGGACAAACTCGTTCTTCTTGCAACCTGTACCTATGATTTTAAAGATGCGAAATGCACATTGTTGTGTAAGGCAATAGAACTTGATTCATAAAATAACCGCAACTCGCTGTTATAGGCAGGAGTTGCGGTTATTTTATGATATTTATGTAACGGAGGGATCTTTACATTTATGCGTTTCGCTGTATCTTCGAATGAGCGAGGCGATGGCTTTTTCCAGAAGGTTTAGAAGAAGGATCAAAAGAGAAATAATTGCTGTTCCTTCGGGGAAAGACTGTGATTCCAGTTGTGGGATCATAAGGGAAAGTGTAGTAGTTCGGAAATTAATCAAAAAAGATACGGCGGAAATAGTGATCATGGCATTTACAAAATAGAAACTGTACATTTCGATAATGGTAGATACAGTTGAAGGGATGTAAACAGAAAATAGTAAATGCATTTTACTCAAGCCTAAAGTCAAAGCGACATCCTCTAAATTTTCGTGGAATTTTTTAAGAGAATGGTACGCCAGTAGATAAGGCGAAGAGAAAAAATGGGCAATATTTACGATCACCAGAATAAAAATCGTGGAATATAAAGGCAATCCATGGAAACTGAGTACGTAGCATAGGCCCAGTACCACTCCGGGAATAGCCATAGACAGGAGACTGATAAAATGCAGGCAACGGTTTGGAAGATTGCTTTTACTTCTGGCCGTGACATAGGCGGAAAAATATGACAGGCATGTACCACAGAGTGCAGTGAGGAGCGCGATGGCTATGGAGTTGATCAGATTTAAACCTACACCTGATGAAAATACTTTTCGCATATGCTGTGTGGTGAAGTGAAGATCTACAGGATACTGCCGCAAGAAACTGAGACACAGAAAGGCAAAGAATGGCAGGCAGATCAGCACAGAGAACAGTAGAAAAGAGATTAATATCAGACGATCTCTCATAGGGCGAGGCTCTACTATTAATGGCTTGGCGATGAGTGATCCGACTTTTTCTTCCCCTTTTCTTAGGTCAAATAGGAAGGCAACCACAGCCGGGAATAACAGGATCCCGCCGATGACAGCGCCACTGGAATAATTCATCATTCCAATGACTTCCCGATACATATATACAGGGAGTGTCATAACAGTTCCACCGGTCATAAGAGGCACACCGTAATCTGTAAAGATCATGGTAAAGACCATGAGAAAGGCTGAGGTAATGCTTCCTTTTAGGGACGGCAAGGTAAGTTTGAGGAACTGTCGACTTTTGGGGATATTTAATACTGCGGCGGCTTCATAGATTTGTCCGTCTTCATAACGGAATGCGTCATGGAAAAGCAAAAACGCAGCTGGGAAAGAATAGAGAACCGAACCTATGATAATTCCTTTATAGCCGTAAAGCCCCATGTTTTTGCCCAGTAAACTTGTTAGGATCCCGTTATCTCCCAATAGCAGCACCAGTCCCATACCGTGTGATATGCTGGGGATTAGCATTGGTAGGGTAAGGATTACAAGAAAAATACCTTTTCCCGGAATGGAACTTCGTTTCATGGCGAATGCAAGAAGGAAAGACAGGAGTACAGAAATGACTGTAGCAGGGATCGTAGTAACCAAAGAGTTCCATATCATAGGAAGCAATTGTTCAGATGAAAAAATTACTCGGAGACTACCCGGTGTAATTCCTATGAACAATCTACACAGGGGAAATAGTACAGTTAGGATCAAATAACCAAAGAGAACCACCTTAAGGGGTGTAAATAGCTTATGCTTCATGACTTTCCCTTCCTGTATAACGCAAATAATCCTGATGTTTCCTGTCCAGCTGGTCTACAACTGCTTCTCGAACATAAGCGTTGGCGGGATTACGGTAGATGTTCAAGGGGCTATCTAACTGCTCCAAGGTTCCATCATGCATGACCATGATCCGATCGCTGAGAAAGAAAGCTTCTTCTTGATCATGTGTAATTAGAATCATAGTAATCTTTAATTTTTTTTGAAGTTCTTTCAGTTCGGCTTTCATGATTTCTCGATTGGTTACATCCAATGCTGAGATGGGCTCGTCCAGTAATATCATATGGGGACTTGTAGCAAGGGTGCGAGCAATGGCAACTCGTTGTTGCTGTCCGCCGGAAAGTTGATGAGGGAACTTGTTGATTTGGTCTGTAAGACCGATGTTATCCAGTGTTTCCAATGCAATTCGACGAGAAGAGGAACGCGTATCTTTCCGAATGGTTAGAGCATATTCCACGTTTCCCAGCACAGTCATATTAGGAAATAACGCATAGTTTTGGAATACCATACCCATCCCTCGCTTGGCAATAGGAAAGCTGCTGATATCTTCACTGCCACGGAGGATCTGCCCTTTATCCTGCTTCTCTAAACCTATAAGGATCCGCAAGAGCGTAGTTTTTCCGCATCCGCTTGGGCCTAAGATAGATAGAAATTCTCCCTCCCTGACATCGAATGACAAATCATGGAGTACGGGCTTTCCGTCAAAGGATTTATGTAAATGACGAACCGATAAGATGGGGGTTAATATTTCCATAAGGCTAACAACCTTTCTTTTTCTTCTCTGCTTTGAATACCGTGCATGTCAGCATAGGGGATTTGGGATGGATAGTTCTTGATGCGATTTGTTTGTCCGTGATAGATCGGTTCGGGAGAGAAGTATTCTTTATCATAGGCTAGAAAATCATGTATTATAAAATCAAATACTTTGCAGACTTCGGGATCTTTACTCTTTCCTTTTAGTAGGGCTGTGCCGGTTAGAGAGTATGGAGAACCACTTTCCGGGAATATGATCTTTAAGGGTTGTCCCTGATTGATTTCGTTGACCGCTTGGAAGGTAAGTGCCAGACCGATAGCTACCTCTCCTTGCTTGAGGAGTTTAATTGGACCCGATCCTGATTCTGTGAATTGTTTCAGATTTTGGTATAACTGATCAACATACATTAAGGCGGCTTCTTCTCCCATTGAGTTGACCCATGATTTGTAGAAGAAAAAACCCGTACCGCTGGACTTGGGATCCGGCATCGCAATTAGTCCCTTGTAGCAGGGATTTATCAGATCGGAATAGGTGCGGGGAATTGGAAGCCCATATTTCTCCAGAATAGCCTCATTCACAATGATCGCACCGGCTTGCCGTTCCCAAGTAACCCATTTATTTCTGTTAGCTTGCAGATCCAAACCGTCCATATAGGGGAGCGTGTCAAATTGCGAAAGATCTTCTAACTGATCTTCAAGTTTGTTTAGATAACCTGTTTCCAAGCCAAGGAGAATGTCGACTTGACAGGAGGTTCCTTCGGCGTAGACCTTTGAGGCTAATTTTCCTGTCGGCATATACATTACGATAATGTTCTTGTCCGGAAAATTCAGTTCTAATTGATCCTGCAGAGCTTCGTTACGATATGCTTCTGCAGAAGAACAAATTACGATGCAGTCATCTTCTCCACCTAAGGCGAGGAAAGTGAATATCGTAGTTATGAGTATTATAAACAGTAGTATTTTCTTCAAAGGAATAC
>JAZSAO010000393.1:0-4448 GCA_045601945.1 Faecousia sp.
TATTGAGACAGGGTTGCCTCAGACACTACATAGTTAATGCTGATGCTGCTCTCCAAATTCAGAGAATGACCGGGCTTCAGCGCCTGTACCACCTCAGGCGCAGCGGGCTCTTCCGGCTCGGAAGGCTCCGTAGGCTCGGTGGGTTCGGGCTCTGTAGGCTCCGTAACATCGGGCTCTGTAGGCTCCGTAACATCGGGCTCCGTGGGCTCGGTAACATCGGGCTCTGTGGGCTCCGTAACATCGGGCTCTGTGGGCTCCGTAACATCGGGCTCCGTGGGCTCCGTAACATCGGGCTCGCTGGGCTCCTGAGGAATTTCGGGAACACGATAGGTTCCGTAGGCGATTCCCGCCATATCGGAATAAGGCTCTCTACCGTAGCTATCAATTTCATGATTGCTGTGTCTCAGCAATATCTCCAAAATAAAGGTATGATCCTTGGAAAGGTCAACTTTGTCGTCTTCCACCTGATATACATTCGTCTTAAGGTTGGTAGCTCCAAGGTCAGCACCCATATCGATCAAAATGGTACCATCCTGTGCCTTCAGGCAGTAGTTGAAGGACAGGTAATCAATCATAGACAATCCCAAATCGTTTACAACAGATAAATCTTTGGGCACGGGAACCATCTGATCCAGAACATGCTCCAATCCGTTGGAGATCTCGCCGGACAGGATCTTCTTATAGTCCTCTACAGAAATCTCATAGTCCCGAATTTCATCCGGGAATGCGTTCTGCACATTTGCATTGGGCTGTACATAGCTATAGAGTTTGGTGCCGATTTCCTTATCCGATGCGTCCTTTGCCTGATAGCAGCCGGAAATCGGGGTGGTCAAGGGAATATTATTGCCACCAAGGGTATTGTTACGGTCAACCTCAATGGGCATTTCCATGAAGATCTTGTAGCCCTTCTTTACGTTCAGGGTACCGGATACAGCCGTAGCCTTAGAGCCGGTACTCAGTTCCGTCTCACGGAGGAAAGCAGTCTTTGCATCGGTCCACTGGAGGGCATAGGTAAAACTCTGGTCTTCGGCCTTATAATAGTAGTGGAGAATATAGCCGTTACCTGTAAAGTCCTGACTCTTGGTATGGTCGCTAACCTTATGCTCGCCAATGAGCACCTTGGAACCGTAAGTGCCGTTGCCTGTATAGGGAGCGGCATAAATCTTAACCATGGCATCCGAAGCGGAATCAGGCTTCCACTCTCTGCGGAAATCCTCATACAGCCACAGGGATGCAGGGCCGCTCTTACCGGAAACCTTCAGCGTAGCTGCATTACTGTCCCAAATGGTTGCCATCTGAGTTGCGATTTCAGAGCCGCCGGAGGTATCGGAGAAATAGTAATCTCCCTTGGATAGATCAGCCGGCGTTCCTCCGGTATTCCATACCGCAGCATTGCGATAACGGGAGGACATGGCATTGAGGAAGTCGTTGGCTCTATGAGCCTCGTTCGAATCATTATAGATCGTCTTAACGGCGGAATTCAGTCCGTCCATAATACCAATACAGTAAACCTTGGTGTTTGCATCATCCTTCAGAAGTGCCGATGCCTTAACCGCAGCATTCGCAACAGTAGCATCAAAATCATTCAAACTGGTAGGCGTGCCGTCTGTCAGCAGAATAACAACTCGTTTTCTCCCCGTTGTAGGATTGGGCAAATATTTCGTCTTTGTCAAAACAGGCTGCGATCTCCCCGCCGATTTTTCAATTGCACTAACCGTACCGGACAGGACCTGGAATGCGGCATCGGTTCTTGTGGCGCCCAAAATATAGGTCTGATTGATAGCCTTCAAGACGGTTTCATATGTGCTGTAATCCAGATTTTGAATCTCACAAGATGTCGCTGAAAAGTTATTCTTTGTTGAATAGCCCATTGTAGTATCATAGGGATACCCTTCGGCAAAAACCGAGCTACCATAACCGATAACAGAAACCCTATGACTTGTACCCGGCTTCAGATTGGGGGTACTGTTATAAAGTTTAACGAGGAACGACTCAATGGCTCCTTGCATCTTCCCCAAACGGGAAGCGCCCAAGGTAAAGTATAGAGTATCCTTAACACCGTCGATGGTATAGGCGCTACCTATGGTATATCCGGTTGAAGCAGCATCCTTGACAAACTGATTATAGCCCTCTTCCACAGAGACCCACTTAACATGGCTACACTGCTTCAAGCCGGTTGAATTCCACTTATAGACACCATAGTCGGAATAGTAGCTACCATTGCAGTTGCAGTTCATGAGATACTGCATCTGCCAATCACCATTATGATAACGCAGAGGCATGGTAAAGAGATAACCGGCTATACCATTCTTAGTGCCGTTATGCTTGTTTTTCCGGAAGCAGGTAGCACGATAATAGCCTTCATCAACATGCTTACTCAGGGTCTCCAAATAAGTAGTCAGGGCAGCTTCCTGGTTTTTACCAAAATTTTTCTTCCAAACAAGATCTCCTTCGGAACCGGAGCGATCCATAACGATGGCAACATCCAGAGGTGTACCATAGCCACCCAGGTTCAGTTCTGCGGTATCAAAACCGTCAACGGTCAGAACGTACTTGTCGTCTTCCGTGCTGGCGCCGTTTGCATAGGTCTGGGTGGAGTTCAGGGTCTGCTTACGAATGGTGACAGATTTCAGAATAAAGCGAGTGTTGGCCTTTACGGTAAAGGTAGAAGGATCGGTAATGAACTTATTCATATCCGTCCATGTACCGTTAACCTGCTGATGGACTGCCCAGCCCCAGATGGTCTGGGTAGTATCGGTCTCTGTATTGACCTTACCGGTGCTGAAAGCGGGAGCCTTCTTGCCGTAGCCAACATAGCCGCCGCCGCCGGACAGGTTGCCGGAGTTATCCTCTTTGCGGAACTGCACCAGAGGGGGTGCCGTAGCCGCAGGTCCGATATAAATATAGTCTACGTAAATTCTGGCAGATTCTGTCAGTTCAGTCTGTGACGGATCCCAACGGATGGCATGCAGCGTGTCACCAACACGGCTATTGGATACATTCCAAGTCAGGGTCTGTGCCCCGGACTTAAAGGTGATCTTAGCATGTGCAGATGCAAATCCGACCCATTCACCGACACTGTCACTGGTATGGACAGCAAAATAGCTGTCTGCTGTCTCGGTACCGCCATCAACGAACTGTCCGTTATTATTGATGGCATTGATATATATGCGAGCAATATCGCCGGTCTTGAGCTTGTAGCCATTCAGACGAGAATCGATATAGTCGGCATCCGTCTCAATAGGCATATACAGACGGGGGTCTGTTCCCTTGTAGTCTGCGGCAATAGCACCCTGAATGTTTGCGGAATAGTAAGGAGCGGTTCCGTCGTCGGACTTGTACTGCCAGTTAAAGGTACGGGAAGCACTGCCTACCTTAAAGTCCAAGAAGATATACGAAAAATTCGTCTCATTGCGGACGTCCTTGGTATCCCCCTTCATGCCATAATCCTCAGGGTTCAGACCTGCCTCAACCAGCTCATCATAGGTCAGATAGCCGAACTCGGAGTCCTCGTCATTCTTAGAGGTGATCTCCGGCTCATCCACGTCAAGACCATATACCTCTGCAAGTTGCTGAGAGAAACGATTTTGAAATTCCTCTATCTCAGCCTCCCCTTGTTCCCGGACTGCTTCTTCCTCTGCTTCCATAAGTTTGGAAGCATTCACGGTGATCTGCTGTCTGTCCTCAGCCTCTGTAGCCATCACCGCCGGAAGCATGCCCACAAGGAGCACAACCGCCAACAGCATAGCCAGTGCAGATCGTAAAAGCTTGCGTTTTTCCATAATGAATCTCCTTCCATTGTCAAAAATGTTTCCGTTCCCCGAAAATCCGGGACTTTTCCCAATCTTTTCAGGTCTCTTTAATTATCATACTATCTCCATTCAAAAATGTCAATACTAAGTGGATATAACCATTGCTTTTTGTCCAAAATCCACAACTTCTTCAAACAAAACTCAGCATATTTACTGCCCGATTTTTCTTCTCCCCTGCTATAAAATCAGGGGGGAGAATTTCGTCTCTTCGGGTTAGTAACTCTGCTTTCTCTGCCTCCTATTATACCTTCGATCCATTCCTTAATTGCCGATTTTGGTAATCACTTTTAGTAAGCATAGCCCAAGATATAGCATAACCAACAAAAAATATCTGCGCCCACTGTAGGGGCGAAGCCATGTCTTCGCCCGTGGCAGTATCGTCGCGGATAGCAAGTTTTTCATTCGTAAAAATCATCGTACCCCATCGTAGGGGCGAACTGTGTTCGCCGGAAAATGTTTCGATTTTGTGCGTTTTTCGTATAATACTGTTTCTTGATAAAATGGTTAGAAAACCATTTTATCGCAGGATAAATATCCTGCACCGCCTTAGGCGGAAGAAACAGTATTACACGGTATTTCTTGGCGGCCATGCCGCCATGCCGCTTATTAGCGGCATAATAAAACGGTCAATCCGTT
>JAZSAO010000394.1:0-5156 GCA_045601945.1 Faecousia sp.
GAAGAAATGAAGACGGCAAGAGGTCTCCTCCTGCGAATCTTCCGTGGCAAACAAATCCCGGAAGAGGAACAGGCTGCCCGTCTGCAAACCCTGTACTTTGATACAGGTACGGAGGATGTTTTTCGCTGATAGGGTGCATTTACATATATAGCAAGGCAGGTGATACCCTTGGACTTTGATATGCAACTAAAAGAATTTGACGATCTGTTTGATCTCTCAGCAGAGGGAGACGTTCCTTCTGCAGTCGGTGAAGAAATCGCAGTTGTTGGGTTGTCTGTTATGGCAGGCCATGCACATAATGCTACAGAACTGTGGGAGGCTCTTTGCAGAGGAGACAACTTTGTTCGTCCCATTCCGGAAGATCGGAGGGCTGATGCAGATGCCTTTGCTCGCTTCTTGGGGTTGGAGATCTCTGATTATGCAGAACAGAGTTTCTTGGACAGAGTAGACGAGTTTTGTCCGGCTTTCTTCCATATTCCGCCTAAGGATGCCGCCTTGTTGGATCCTGCACAGAGGCTGTTTCTCCAAACTGCTTGGAGAGCCTTAGAGGATGCAGGTCTTTCCAAACAACGTTTATCCGGTTCCGATACCGGTGTGTTCGTGGGATACACCACCCCCGAGCATCAATACAGTACGATCCTTGCCAAGTCCGATCCGGAGTACAGCGACCGTGCGCTTTCCGGTACGGTGAATTCCATTATTGCCAGCCGATTGAGCTATTATCTCAACCTTCGGGGACCTGCGGTTATGGTGGATACGGCTTGCTCATCCTCTCTTGTTGCGGTGCATTTGGCATGCAACGCCCTTAGAGCCGGAGATTGTTCCGTTGCCATTGCAGGCAGTGTAAAATATAGCCTGATCCCGGAACGGGCAGGAGATAGCAGTGAACTTACCGTCAATTCCCGAGACGGACAGACCAGAACCTTTGATATGGAGTCTGACGGAACAAACGGAGGCGAAGGGGTGGCGGCTCTGATCTTAAAACCCCTTTCCATGGCCCGACGGGATAAGGATCGGATCTACGCCTTGATCAAGGGCAGTGCCATGAATCAAGATGGTGCCTCTGTAGGCATTACTGCCCCCAATGCGGCGGCACAGAAAGCTGTGATCCTGAAAGCTTGGGAGAATGCCGGCGTTGATCCCGAACAGGTCTCCTATGTGGAGGCTCACGGCACAGCCACACGACTTGGAGATCCTGTGGAGATCTCCGGTATTCAGGGTGCCTTCCGTAAGTATACGGATAAGAAGCAATTTTGTGCCATCGGCTCCCTGAAAACCAATATGGGACATTTGGATTGCGGTGCCGGCATTATGGGAATGATCAAATGCATTCTGGCTCTCCGTAATAAAATGCTACCGCCGCACTTACATTTTACCAGTCCCAACAGGCGGATCGATTTTATGGATTCCCCTGTGTATGTCAATGACAGATTACTGCCTTGGGACAGCCCGTTCCCCAGAATCTGCGGCGTCAGTTCTTTTGGCATGAGCGGTACCAACTGTCATGTGGTGTTGGAGGAGGCTGAAGAAGCAGTTTCCGATTCTGCCCTCCCTATGGTCTTGGCCATTTCCGGGGCGAATCAGCAGGAACTCCACCTTCTGGCACAGCAGATCGAGAAAAATGCGCCTGCCGACCCAGCAGAACTCAGTAATTATATTTTTACGGCAAATACTTCTAAATCCACGGATCGGGAACGCTTTGCCATGGTGGTTTCCTCCCGTGAGGATCTGAAGGATTTGGAGAAGAAAATTTCCGGACACTCTGTTTCTGTTACGGAAAACCCGGAAGACTTCTATGGTGAGGATCTTTCACCGGAAGAACTATGCAACGCCTATCTTGTCGGGAAGACCATAGACTGGTATGAAGTATATGGTTCCTATGATTTGCATATTGTTTCCGGTGTTTGTCAGCCTCTAAAGCAGGAACGTTGCTGGATCAATCCTGTTACAACAGTTCCCAAAGTAAGCAAGGTAAGAAAAGAAGCTTTGCTGGACACCTGCATAACGGATTCTCCTCTGGTTCATATCTACTCTACCCTTATGAGTGAGGAGAGCCACAGCGAGGTTCGAGAGCACATGATCGGGGAGCGGAATGTATTAGCCGGTACGGTTTATGTTGAAATGCTCCGCTGCGCCGGATCGAAGATGCTAAAGAGCGAACAGATCCAAATAGACTCCTTGGTCTTTATGAGTCCCATGATTTTTGATAAGGGGCAGACCAGAGAAGTCCAGACGATCTTGTATTGCAAGAATGATAATGAATTAGATGCTACGATTCAAAGCCGCAGTGAGACGGAAGAAGAGTGGAGCATCCATGTTAAGGCGAAGGTTTCTTCCTTCACAGAGGAAGCACCTGCCAATATAGACGTGAAAGCCCTCCTGTCCCGTATGGGAGAGAATGTGATGGATCGGGTAGGCACCACCGTAGACCAAATGGTTACCACTGGCCCCCGGTGGAAGGTTCAGAAGGGTATCTGGATGGCAGAGGGAGAAGCGGTTACCTATTCCGCACCGGAAGCCGAATTTGCCCATGAACTCAAGCAGTACGGCCTGTATCCGTCTATGCTGGATGCATCGGTCAATTGTAGCAGTGTCCTCAATGGGGATATCTTCTGCCTGCCTTATTATTACGGCAGTATGAAGATCTACAGTCCTATGACAGGACCCGTTTATTCTCACACAGTGAAAAACACAGAGAACTCTTCTTCCGACGGAGAGATCCACGTGTTTGATATTCAAATTTTTGATGAAAGCGGCCGTATTCTTGCGACGGTAAAAGATTACGGCATGAAGAAAACCAACTCCCGTCAAACACAGCAATTTTTCGTGCAACAGGAGCCCCTTCTTCGGGAGAGTCTGTGGGTAGTTGAATCCACCAAATACCGTCCCACAGAACTGTATTCCCCGGATCAATCGACCCTGCTTGTTTCCTATGTGGACAGATACCCGAAACAGATGTACCAAGGTATCAAAGCTGCTTGGAAGGACAGAGCCTATGAATTGGTCCTTTGTCCTTGGCCCGGCAGGAATACAGATCGCAGAACCTATGTGCTCCCGGATTCCTTAAAGAACTTTTCCCAGTTCTTCCGAGAAATGGAGCATAAGAGTCTATCTCGGATCGTCTTCTTCTTACCCGAATGGAGGGAATACGAAAATTCCGAGGATTTCTCCAGAGAAATGGAAGACATTGCCCAAGGTTTCTTCCATATGATCTCTGCCATTGCCTCCAATAAGGCGTTGGGAAACTTAACAGTAGACATTTTAGTTCCTGTCAGCAATTCTCCCGATCCTTTGTCTATGCTGATTATGGGTATGGGAAAATCTGTACTGTATGAATACAGCCGATTGGATCTTCGTTGTGTTCTTTTCTCCAAGGACACAGAGCCTGCTTTTGTTATGGAAGAAATTTCTTATAACCATTCCGATTATATGGTTATGCGCAATAAGGAACAACGGCTGGTTCAGCAGATCTCTCCCTTAGAAGAGGACGAAGAGAAGCCGTTCACACTAACCAAGGACGGAACCTATTTGATCACCGGTGGAACCGGTGGCATCGGATTGGTAATGGCGGAACTTCTGGGAGAAATGGAATCGGAAATCCGTTTGATTCTCTTATCAAGAAGCAGTACTTTGCCGCCCGAACAGTGGGACGATGCGCCGGAGTCCAAGTATAGAAGCTTGTGCAGGATCCGTGATAAAGTAAAATCCTTAGAGTGTGTTTCCTGTGACATCGCTGATGCAAAGGCATTGAGGGCTTTCATGGATTCCCGTCAGGAAATTTGTGGCGTGATCCATGCTGCAGGCTTGCCCGGTGGTGGCTTTGTTATGAAACGGCAGTGGAAGGACGTTATGGAGGTTCTGGCGCCTAAGGTTCTCGGTACAAGAGAACTGATAGGCTATGCCAATAACCGAAATATGGAATTCCTCGTACTGTTTTCCTCATACTCTACAGTATTGTCAGTTGCGGGACAGGCAGATTATATTGGCGCTAACAGCTTTATGGATGCCTATGGTACTTACGACAATTCTGTCGGAAGGATCAAGGTACTAAATTGGAGCGGTTGGAAAGAATGCGGCATGGCTCTTGCCAATGGCGTGGATATGGAGAAATCTCCGGTCCGGTTCCTGACCAACGAAGAGGGAAAGAACGCATTCCTTCGAGCCATGGGTTGCAACCGTTCTCGGATCCTGATCGGTCGGTACCAATATAAGGAACTTGCAAACTCCTTAGAGGATTACGAAAGAGTTCTTCGCTTTGACGAGGAGACTCTGACGCAGATCCGAAAGGCAGATACGCGTAAAATCTCAGAAAACGAAAATTATACCATTACCGTCCGAGGAAAGGATACCCCATTGACACCGACAGAAGAGAAGGTGGCTCAGGCGTGGGCGAAAACGCTTGGCCTTAGGGATGTCCACTATCAAGATCGTTTCTTGGAAATCGGCGGTGACTCTCTTTCTGCAACCTACTTGCAGAAGGAAATCGAGAAGCATTTCCCCGGCGCAATGGATATTACAGATGTGTTTGTATATCCGACGATTGAGCAAATGTCTGATTTTATTGACAGCAAGCTCGGAACAGACTATGCAGAGGAAGAGGAAGTCGTTTCTTCCGAACCGATGCAGGACATTCCCCCCGAGCCTGTTGCAGAAGAAAAGCCGTCCGATGCAGACCAAATGCGAAAACTTTTGGAACTCCTTGCCTCCGGAGAGATCGATGTAGGCCAAGCGGGACAGCTTATATAGGAGGGAACGCACTTGAGTTTAGTAAAAGAATATATTTTAGAACAGGTCAGTCAGCGAAATCTGTCACCTGACCGCGCTATGGGCATCCTGCAGGAATTGGGCGAATTGGAAAAAGGCGGGGCACAGGACAACCGCATTGCCGTAATCGGCATGTCCTGCAATCTTTCCGATGCGCTCAATTACGAGGAATTTTGGCAGAACCTTCTCCATGAGCGGGATTGCCTTGGATATATGCCCAGAGAACTGGATGACTACTATCGATTGGTAGAAAATAAGATCTTTGCAGATGTTATGGGCATGAAGCCCTTCGGCATCGAAGAAAACCGCTTTAGCAGCCGTAGCTCCTACATGAAGAATACGGACAAGTTTGATGCGGCTTTCTTTGGCATTGCACCAAGTCGGAGGCCAAG
>JAZSAO010000395.1:0-2760 GCA_045601945.1 Faecousia sp.
GCCAGGTATTCCGGCGTCCAATCCATAGCGTAGACATGATATTCATTCACGTAGTCCTCTTCCATAGGAATCTGGACCATCCAATCCTGTAAATCCTCGTCTGTCCAATTATAGACCTTGGGAGCGTGAACATTGGGTGCATCAAACCGAGTCTCAGTGATGTCAATCTCGCCAGTTTGCAGAGAGCCGCTGCCATCTTCACGGGCATCCGCCTGGGTGCCGATCAGCCAAAACGCAACATGACCGCCACCACCGCCCGCCGGCATCTTATAGCGAATCTCAAAATATCCGTACTGGGTAGTATAGCCCTCATAGGGAACTACATTGGCACCAATTGCCGTTCTCTCATGCAAACTGTTTTTGTTATAGCTTTGGATGCCGCATACCTTAAATCCTTTCGGATTCTCCTGCTCATAAAAAGTCGGACGGTCTTCATCAATCTGCAGCTTCAAAGAGCCGTCACTCACATCATAATCTGCCATAAAGCCGCTTAGAGAGGTAGTGGCATGAGGCAGATACTGGGGTAGCCACTTGGTAAAATCCAGCTCATCTCCATCGAATTCATCATGAAAATCCAACACATAGCCTTCTTTTTCCAGAGGAGGTGCCTCTTGTCCCTTTTCCCGGCAGCCGCCAAATAAAACACAAATCAGGCACAGGCTTAATATTAGGATTAGGTTCTTTTTATGCATTTTTAGAACCTCCTTTTAGGAAATTATTCTGCGTTTTCTAAATATTCCGCTGCAACCTCGTCAACTTTTTCCAAGGCGCCCTGTACAGACTTGGTTCCCAAAACCAACTCCTGCAGCACAGAGCCGTAAGTACCGAAGCAAGCGGCATCACCCCAGTTGTGCCATGCACAGTAGATGCGACCATTATCCAATACTGTTTGTACAGCCGCAAATTCTGCAGGCAGTTCATAGCCTACATCCTTATGCTGGCTACCGGAACCAGGAGAACCTGCTGCCATAGCCTTTTGACCTTCAGGGGAAGCTATGACTTCCATAACACGGTATGCTGCATCGTAGTTCTTGGACTTTGCATTCAGACAGAAGCCACCACCGGCACCGCCAACCACGCAGGCGTTTTCGGGGCTGTCGCCCAGATACGGCATCAAGCCAAAGTTCATATTGAAGTTCTTTTTCTTAATGGTATTGTAAGCCCATGTGCCGGAGGGGTACATAGCTGCAATGCCGGTTACAAATTCATCCATTGCCTGGTTATCGTTGATACCCAGGTGGTCAGTATTGATATAGCCCTCGGTGATGATTTTGCTCCACTTATCCACATAAGGCTTCCAAGCTTCTGCCATCTTAACCTGTCCCTGAGAGAACTTGTAGTCAAATTCTTTACCTGCATCCTGCAACAAATACTCAGATGTGATATAACCCAGAGAACACTTCACAAGAGAGTCGCCGCCCTTGGCACCGATTGTGAAAGGTTGTACACCAACACTTTCCAGCTTGGCGCAGACAGCAAGAAATTCGTCAAAGGTGGTGGGAACTTCGATATTATGCTGTGCAAAAATATCCTTGTTGTAGTAAATGCCCTCATACCATGTATTCATGGGCACATAGTAGTTCTTTCCGTCTACCGTATCACCGACATTGTGGGTAAAATCATCATTGTAGAGTGCAGAAACATCGGCAAGTAACCCTTGTCTGCCATAGTCCAGTTCTTCACCCACACTAAATGCAATAATATCATCGGCATTGCCGCCCAGCAGCTTTGTGCTGGTGGTCATAGAGTAGCTGGCATTGCTCACATAGTTATACTGAATCTTAATATCGGGCAGCTTCTCCTCAATCAGATCGATCAGGGGCTGCATAGTATCCTGGGAATTCCAGTAAGTCATTGTGATAGTAATCTTATCGCCATTTTGCGCAGTACCGCCATTGCCGCAAGCAGCAAGTCCAAGTAAAGTCACAGCAGCCAAAAGAATCGCTAAAAATCTTTTCATCTTGTCCTGTTTCCTTTCTGTCATTAAAGTCCGTTCTTGTTTACATTGCCGTTAATGGTGATACCACCATCCAAAACCAGCACCGCACCATTCATATAAGAACCGTCGGTGGCTAAGAACAGTGCCGTATTGGCAATCTCCTCCGGTCTGCCCCAACGGTGAATGGGGGTCAGTCTGTCACGGAAGAACTGATCGTCAAAATTCGGATCTGACAAATTGCTTTCGCCAACCATAGGCGTTTGAATTGCCGCAGGGCAGATGCAGTTGGTACGGATATTGAAAGTACCGTATTCCACCGCTAAAGAACGGGTTAGAGCAAGGGTTGCACCCTTGGTTGCAGTGTAAGCATCACTGCCAGGAACACCGGTAACCGCTGCCGAAGAGCCGGTATTGATAATACTGCCGCCGCCCCGCTTTTTCATCAGAGGGATGGCATACTTGGTACAGTAAACCGTACCATACAGGTTAATCTTCACAATTTTATCGAAGATGCCCATATCCAGCTCGGCAAGACCCATATCACGACCACCCCAGAATACGGAAGCGTTGTTATACAGCACATCCAGTCCACCATACACAGTGTCAATATCTTCAAATACTGCTTTTACTGCTTCCTCATTGGAAATGTCCACGGGATAGGCCTTTGCCTTACCGCCTGCCGCTTCAATTTCTGAAACAGCTTTATTTGCCGCTTCGGCATTCAATTCCAAAATCAGGACGGTTGCGCCCTCTTTGGCAAAGATATCCGCTGCCACTCTGCCGATACCGCCGAAGTCGGAGGCCAAGCGGTCTTAGGAAGA
>JAZSAO010000396.1:0-3090 GCA_045601945.1 Faecousia sp.
GGACGGTCTGATCCACATTTCCCAGATCGCTAACCAGCATGTGGCTAAGCCTGAGGATGTTCTGTCCGAGGGTCAGGTCGTTCAGGTCAAGATCACCGAGGTCGCTGCTGAGAAGAAGCGCATCTCCCTGTCCATCCGTGCTCTGTTGGCTCCTGTAGCAGAGGAGACCACCGAGGAATAATTTGGAACCCCTTGTTCTAAATCATCCCATCCGGTATTAAACCTATTTATAGGCTGTCTTACATTCGTAGGACAGCCTATTTTTATTCTGTTATCATAACATTCAAAGCCCCCCACCTACATTTCTGTAGATGGGGGGCGAGGTTTATGGCTTAGGCAAAATCAGTTATTTAAGAAATATGCTTTTGCGCTGTCAGAATAAGAGAACAGTGCCTGACACAAAGCCAGAAGGGCGCCGTCTTTTCCGTTACCATAAGTATCTGCACTATATACGCTCGTTGTAGATACTTGAGTGTTACCATTGTAAATGGCTACAGAAACAGCACTTCTCAGTTCGGAAGCCAGAAGGGTATCCAGATCGAATGCATACCAGTTATTGGCGGCACTATATACCTGCGGATTCGAAATGGTCTTAATTACAGTCTGGCCGTAAATATCCTTATAGCTGACACGAAGAGTAAGATCAGAGATCTTGCCGCTAAAGTTAGTGGGATTGAAAATGTATTTCAGTGTTACTTTGCTGTTCAGGTTCAGGGATTTGCCTATCCACTTAATTGCAGGATTTGCAATATCGTTAAGGCTCGTATTGGTATTGGCAAATTGGATGCTTTCCAGATCGGTCAGAAGAGCAGTGTATTCGGCAGTCAGGGATGCATCAGCCATGGCATCGGTTCTGTAACCCTTGTAAATCTGAGCCTTTGCACCATAACGGAGGAGTTCTGCACACAGAGCCTTCAGAGAATCACCGGCGTTTGTCTTTGCAAGCTGGCTATAAGCATAAGTTGCTACGCTGTATTTGTCAACCTTAGAAACGTACTTCGCCTGACCCTTTTCCATATGGAGGGTTGCATCAATAATGTTGTTGATGTGAACAGCAGTCAAACCATCCAGAGTGAAGTAGTAGTAAGTACCCTTCAGTACGGGCTGGATTTCAACAGTAGAGGAACCGACATAGGTATTTCCTTCATAGTTGGGGATACTGCAAGAGAGGTAGAAGGAATCATAACCGGAAAGAGTGCTTGCAGAAACCGCATAGTTGATAGAAATATCACTTGCCAGATTCAGGGTATGATTGATCGTGATTGCGGAGTCGATTTCAGGGGTAGCTGTACCACCGAAGCCACAAGCGGTGCAAACGCCATTTTCCATGGTGTGAGCCTTACCGGTCTGAGTCTTGTCGCAACGGATACAAACGCCGTCATGGGTGCCGTTGCCGTTATCGGTATACTTGTACTCGTGGCCGAGACGAGCGATGGGTTGCTGAGCCTGAATGACGATATTACATACGGAGCAAGAAATGCCATCGGTTAAACCGGAGCTGAGACATCCGGCTGCATAACCGGGTACAATAACCTGGGTGTGACCCTTTGCAGGAATTACAGTCTGTGCTACGATAACTTCGTTACATACAGAGCAATGGCTGCCATCGGACATACCGGGAGTGGTGCAGGTTGCTGCATAGCCCTTATCGGTAACGGTGGTATGACCCAATGCAGGGATAGGATCGCTATCATAGCTGTAATTACAGGTAGCGCAAGTATAACGCTTCAGGCCGGTAGCAGTACAGCCGGGTTCTGTAATAACAGTTTCCTTAAAGCTATGGGCTTCAGTCTTGAAAGATGCATAGAATACGCTGTCTCCGCTGATCTTGTTCAGGTCTGCGGTTGCACCGTCAGCAGTTTTCCAGCCTGCGAAGATGTAGTGATTTGTGCTGTCATGATCCTTTGCAGGAGTCTTGCCACCGTAGGTTACGGAAGCCCCGACACTGGTGGTCTGGGTTTCCAGAACATTGCCGTTTTCGTCCTTAAAGGTTACAGTGCAGGGTACGGTGGGAGAGGGGAGAGAGGAAAGCTGACCGATAGCAATATAGTCGATGGTTGCAGTACCGGTCTTTCCGCTGACGCTGGTCACGTTCTCCAGAGTTACGCGGATCGCGTTGATTGCGGTAGCAGAAGTAAAGTTGTCGTTCAGATTGGCGGTAACAGTAAATTCCTGACCGTTGAAGTGAGCGGCACTCAGCTTCTGGATTTCGGTATAATCCGAACCGGCAACACCGGTGGTAACGTTGTTCTTGATGTAGTAGAGTTTAATAGCAGGTGTCTTGCCGGCAACAGCCTGGAGATCGGTAAGTTTCAGCTTGATCTGAACCATATCGTTTGCTGCAGGCTTGTAATTCAGGGGCAGGGAAGTGAGGCTCTTGTTACCCTCGGTAGTTTGTACATAACCGTTGGTAGCGCCACTTGTGAAGGGGATCGTCATAGCAGAATTGCCATAGCTGACAGATCCAATGAGGGCACTGTTTCCTGTCCAGAAACCGGTATCAAAGTTACGGTCACCGTATACAGAGGTTGCATAACGGAGTTGATCCTGCATTGTTCCGTTAAAATGGAACAGCATGCTGTTGGTAGCCTGAGCAGAGGGCTTGTTGGCGGCAGGTCCCATATAGATATAGTCAATTTCGACCTTTGTGCCGTTGAACAGGCCATCTTCTAATACGTCGAAGAGGAAACGGTTAATGGTATGACCGGTGGTGGGGGTAAACTGTGCTACCTGCCAGGTGTTTTCCAAACGCTTGACAGAAGCATACAGCTTGGTACCGTTTGCCAAATTGGAGTCGGTAGAGGGAGTGGTATACCAAAGCTCAAAGGTGCCTGTGGTATTGCGCTGGGAAGAGGGAACATTCACGGTACGGTAACGTACCTCAATAATGTCACCGCTCTTAACGGTATGTCCTACAGCAGTTGCACCGGTGGGATGGTGGAAATAGTGATCCCCGCTGCCGGCAGTACTGTAGAGGATACCGCCGTTGGAAGTATCAACGCCGGAGGTGCCGGAAGCACCCTCAAAAGTCCAGTTGGTCTTGGCTTCATTGCTTCCTGCCCAGAAGTGGAGCATGGTAATGCCGGATAC
>JAZSAO010000397.1:0-1959 GCA_045601945.1 Faecousia sp.
TACCATCGGCTTCATCTTCTGGCAGATCCTTTCCGGTGGCAGCTTCCTGTTCGGCATTCTGCCCGTTGTATTTGGTTGTGCAATTGGCGTTATTACCTTCTTCGTTATCAATGCCATTGAACTGAAGATGGGCGTTGCTCCCGCACCTTCTGCCTTTACTGACAAATAATCTGAATATTATCTTTCGGTAAATCGCTTAGTCGTATTGGAGTCGATCCATTCGCATAAAGCCAAACTTCCGCATAACCCGTCCCCCGGCTGTCACTCATACAGCCGGGGGATTATCTTTTCTGATTCACGACATCCGTATTAGCAATGAAAGAAATTTGTGCCGTCCGGATTGTTTTTTTCGGCAATCTATGTTATATTCTATTTTTGCCATTCTATTTGCTGTAAGGAGAAATATATGGATTTTTTCGGTTATCCTATCCGGGTCGTTTTATTTGTCTGTCTGGGCGTATTCTGCGCGTCCTTTATGGATGCCATAGGAGGCGGTGGAGGAATCATTTCCGTTCCCTGCTATTTGCTGGCAGGATTCCCTGTCCACTTTGCTCTTGGAACCAATAAGCTGTCCTCCTGTATCGGCACGGTAGCTTCTACTGTGCGGTATGTGAAAAACGGCTGTGTAGATTGGCTCTTGGGGATCCCCTCTATCCTTCTGGCTCTGGTAGGCGCCCATATGGGAACCCGTCTGCAACTTATGGTAGATGAAAAATATTTAAAACTGCTGCTATTGATCGTGCTACCCATCATTGCAGTCATTCTTCTAAAGAAAAAATCCCTGCCGGAAAAGAAAGAGCCCCTAAACGAATGGCTCCGCCGCGGAATCGTTTGGGGATCTGCCTTAGTCATTGGTACATATGATGGGTTCTACGGCCCCGGCACCGGCACATTCCTTCTGCTTCTGTTCTGCTATTTGGCAAAAATGGATGTCCGCACCGCTTCGGGGAATGTGAAGCTTGTAAATCTTTCCTCCAACATCGGAGCCTTGGCCACTTCCTTAGCCGCCGGGAAAGTTCTTGTTCCCATTGGCCTCCTTGCCGCCCTTTTCTCCATTGCCGGTCAGTATATCGGTGCCGGTCTCGCCCTAAAAAACGGCTCTAAGATCGTCCGCCCGGTAATTCTGATCGTCTTGCTTCTCCTATCGGGAAAAGTTATCCTTGAGCTTTTGGGAATCATGTAACAACAAATTTAGAAAGATATCCCGGAATTGGAAGGACCAGAACCCCAACACCAATTCCGGGATATTGTTTTATACCAAAGTATTGAGATACAGGGCTTCAATAGTGCTGTGGAAATACCGTTCCTGAAAGTCCACAGCATCCCTGATTTGGTCATGATGATACCGGCTTCCTACAGGGGCTACTACAAACTTATCCTCGCAGTCATCTTTTCTGCAAACAACAGCAATGACCTGTCCGTCAAACTCTGCTATAGGCTCGTCAATCCCCAGAATGTAGGCATCCTGCTCTTCCCCATCCCCTGCCATAAGGTCGGGGATATACCCATAGTTAATGGGATAGGTAATCTGTCCATGTTGGTATCCAATGGGTCGATCCACAACTACGTGAACAGTTTTTCCCAGATAGTCTCGAACCCGCTGCATCCTCAGATTCTCAGTCATAGGTTTCCCTCTATGGCTGCAATCCAGTTCCCTTCCTTAAAGCCCGTAAGGACAAAGTTGTCCCCGATCAGCAAGGGACGTTTTACCAGCATACCATCCGTAGCTAAAAGGGACAGCATCTCTTCTTCCGTCATAGTAGGAAGTTTGTTCTTCAGGTCAAGGGATTTATACAACAGTCCGCTGGTGTTGAAGAACTTTTTCAGTGGCAAGCCGCTTTCTCTATACCATTGGGTCAGCTCTTCTACAGTGGGATTGTCCAACTTAATATCCCGCAGATCGTATTCGATCCCTTTATCATCCAGCCATTTCTTCGCCTTTTGCCAGGTGGTGCACTT
>JAZSAO010000398.1:0-2834 GCA_045601945.1 Faecousia sp.
TGGGATCGCGGGAGGAAGTTTTTTGTATGCTATTCGGAAGGAAGGTCAGAGGGATCTAATGAGCGGAAAGAGCAGAAATTCAAATAAGGGTCGAGAATGATTGCGTAATAAAATTCAACCGCAGCACTGCCTGTTAGTTTACAAACTGCCGGTATATGGTCAGAATCGTTTTCTGAGAACACGGTTAAATCACTGACGGACATACCGAAATATTCAGCCCATGAACGAAGTTGTGTATCGTAAGATGTGGCATCGAATATATTTTCCGCATTCCGATTTACTCCAAGGGAGAGGATTTTTCCACTTTCTTTATCAAGATGTACAGATGCTGCATCATTTTCTATGCTATAAAAGTATACCAGATTTTTGCCATTGAGATCATACGCTTTTTTGGATTGAATGTCTTCTGAACCGAGTGCATCTGATATATAGCTACAGCCTTCAGCGGAGATCCCACCGTAGTTATATAGAAGCTGAATTTCGCTTTCCAGTATTTCCCTGACTGCATCGATCTCATTAGCGGATATTTCTTCTTCGATCATTGTGATGTTTGAGTTTGCAAGCAATTTTTGTTTTTCGCTAAGGGTTAGGGCATCAAAATTCAATAATGTACCGGTTCCGTATGTAAGAACTTTCTTTTCCATATCCTTTTCTGCAATCCATAGTGCAAATCGGGGAAGCAGAAAAGATAAGATCAATACAAATATCAAAATCAGGAGCCAACTCCATCGTTTTCCCATGCTACAAACTCCTTTCCCAGCTTGATGGAAACACAGGTTCCTTTTCCTAACTCACTGGAAAAAGAAAGTGTACTTCGGTGTAATTCTGCAATTTTTTTGCACAGGGCCAAACCTAACCCTGCACCACCCTGTGCTCTGGATCTGGACTTGTTGACCATATAAAAGGGCTCAGTCAAACGATTCAATGCCTCGGGTGGAATCCCTCTGCCGTGATCTAACACAGAAAACAGGAATCCGTCTTCGGCTACAGTGGCACGTATGCGGATAGTTCCTTGGGGGCGAGAAGCCTTTCTTGCATTATCGATCAGGTTATAAAGAAGGGTTTGCATCAGTTCCGGGACGACGTAAAGTACTTGATCTACTACATAGAGTTCAATTTGAATTTCTTTCTCTTTTAATAAGTATGCGCATCGAGCAATTGTGTCTTCTAACAATGCCTTAGCAGAAATCGTTCTGAAATTGGGAGTGGACTCCTCTAAGGCAAAGAGATCCAAAAGAGCATGAGACATGGCTTCCAGCCGCTTGCCTTCGGAGAAAATATAGCCTGCAACTTCTACTTGCAGTTCTCTGGATAACTCTCTGCTACGGAGTGTATCAGCATAGCCTATGACAGAGGTTAAAGGGGTTTTTAATTCGTGAGCAAAACTTGCGGTAAAATCTTTCTGCCGTTGTGCAGCATCTTCTAAACTGAGAATTTGCTCTTCCAGCTTATCGGCCATATGATTGAATACGGTCGATAGTTGTCCTAATTCGTCATTACTATAGGATTGGGCTCGTTTATGGTATTTGCCCTTTGAGAAGCTAACGGCTGCCCGAGAGATACTTCGGATCGGACGCGTCATAAAAAGAGTAAATGCTGTTGTAACAAGAATTCCAACTGCTAAAATACACAACATGATCCAATAATAGGTTCGAAGCTGCTTGTGGGTCTGTTGGTAAATTTCCGTAATATCGCAACTACGCTGTAGATAGAGCATGGTTCCGTATAGGGATAGTTTTTGTGACGCAACAACATATTTTCTCCCTTCGAGGGAAATGATCCGCACTTCGATAACGCCCATTTGAGCATCATAAGTTAGATGGAATCGTTCTTTCTGATTGCTGAGAAGGATCCGTCCTTTTTCTGCTGTTACATGGAAACTACGTTCTTTGGAAATGTCTTCTCGAGATAAAAAATTTTGCATTCCTTTAACGGCAGCGTTTTCATCTCCGTTACGAAACGGTTCGGCACAGACAGCTTGCAGTGTTAGGCTGAACATACGCATATCTTCTCTGGAATCATAAAGCTCGGAGGTTAATCCACTACGGAAGGTGTTATAGATCACGCTATAACCACCTACAGACAGGGAAATGGCAAGCAATACCGTTACCAGACAGATCATTTTGTGTGTAAATTTCAATTTGAAACCTCCAACCTATAACCTACCTTATATATGGTGACCAATCGTTTTTCCCATCCAAGCTTTTTACGAAGTCGCTGCACATGAAGATCTACAGTTCTGCTATCCCCCATATAATCGCTTTCCCATACTCTTTCGTAAATCGTGTCTCGGAATAGGGCGATATTTCGATTGCGCACAAATAGCAGTAATAGGTCGAATTCCTTGTGCGTTAAGGTGATGGGGATGCCGTTCTTGAGAACAGACATGGATTTGAGATCAATGACAACGTCGTCAATTTCGTAACGTTCGTCTGTTTTTCCGGCTCGACGGAGAACGCTTTCTACTCTGGCAATCAGTTCGACTATCTCAAAAGGCTTAACCAAATAATCATCTGCACCTGCTCGAAGACCCCGCACGCGATCACTGACGCTGCCCATGGCGGTTATGAAGATCACAGGTGTTCCGGTTGGGCGGATTTGCTCCATCAGTTCATAACCGTCTGCTCCCGGAAGCATAATGTCAAGGAGAATTAAATCATAGTGTTCAGACTCTATCAAATCTGCGGCTTCTAAGCCATCTCCTACGGAGGTGCATTGATAGCCGCTGGCAGAAAGATTTAATTGGATCAGATTTGCAATGGCTTTTTCATCTTCGACGATTAATATTTTCATAATATCCCTCCTGTCTGTATTATCTCACTTGATTGTATCAT